>JBIIMU010000266.1:0-4455 GCA_044337845.1 Pirellulales bacterium
CCGAAGTTCTTGCTCGCGAGGATCTCCTCCTCGGTAGTGCGGGCGAGGTCGCCGAGCGTCTGGATCCCCATCTTCGCCAGGCAGTTGCGGCTGCGGACCGAGAGCTCGAAGTCGCTGACGGGCAGCGAGAGCACCTGGTCGAGGCGGCTCTGCTGCTTGAGTTGCTGCTCGTCCTGCTGCAGGTCGCCCGAGGCCGAGGAATCGCGGAGGAAGAGCCGGGCCCGCGGGTGATCCGGAAACGCCTCCAGCACCCGGCGGTAGCACTGCTGCGCCTTGGCGAAGTCGTCACGATCCTCGTAGAGGATTCCCAGGTTGACGAGAGCGCCGACGCTGGCCGGGTAGCGGCCGAGCGCCCGCTCGTAATAGCCCATGGCGTCGTCGTCGTTGCCCACCCGGTCGGCGATCACGCCCATGAGAAACAGGGCCGATGAGTGGCCGGGGTCGATCGCCAGGGCCTTCTCCAGGCAGGCCACGATCTCCTCCGGGGGGCGGCCGCTGTCGGCCAGCAGTCCAGCCTTGGCGGCCCAGACGTCGGCCGATGCCTCGCCCTCGCCGCCGAGGCCCTCGAGCGTCTTCGCGGCGTCGTCGTGCCGGCCCGCCGCCCGGAGCGACTCCGCCGCGAGCGCCACGCACGTGGCGGCGTCGTAGCCGGCCTTGCGGGCCGAGGCGAACAGATCGCACGCCTTGTCGTGGGCGCCCTCGGTGGCATGGGCCACCGCCTGGTGAAACAGCGCGAGCGCCCCGCCGTCGGCGGCCTTGAGCGTGTCGAGGGCGTCGCGGGCGCGACCGAGGAGTCGCTGGCAGACGCCGAGTTTGACCGAGGCCGCGGGGCTGCGATCGGGCGCCGCTTCGAGGTCGCGGACAGCCGCCCGCAGGTCGCGGTGCGCGGATGCGTCGGCGCCGAGCGCCTCGACCACGGCCCGAACTTCCGTCGGGCCGAACGGCCCGCTGCCCGTGATCAGGTCCCGGATATCGATGCGAGCGGTCGCGACCATCGTTCTCTCCTCGTGTGCTCGGGCGGGTGGCGGGCGTGGGCCCGCCGGAGAGCCAGCGGCGGGAGTCGAACCCGCAACCCCCGCATTACGAATGCGGTGCTCTGCCAATTGAAGCTACGCTGGCACGCTGCCGGAATCCGGCAGAAACGGCCGCTTGTGGCGGACCGTAGCCCCGCAAAACTAGCGCACGATCCCCGCGGGCGTCAAGAGTCCACGGTTTTTCCGGGGCCGGCGGCCCTGGTCGCGGCCGCGCACGAAAAAAGTGGGGCCTCCGGCCCGGCAGGAGCATCCTGCCATGGGCGAGCGGGTCAGGGGCAAGGCGACCGCGCGCCCGGGGGAAGGTCGGAGGCCCCACTCGGGATATCGCTCGTCGATATCGGGGAAGTGGGTGTCCGGCTGCCCGGACGCATGAGAAGCACGGCAACCGGCATGCCAAATCCAGCCCCGCGTTTGGACGGCGTTCGCGGGTCCCGTCCGGCGCCGGGGCGTTCGATTTGGCGGCGCCGCGCCGCGTTTTGCAGCGCTCCGATAGGATTGGGAGGTCCGTGTCCGCGCGTGCCTTCCGGACTCCAGGAGACGCTGTCGTGAACCCCCGCCTCCCCGCGATGATCGGCCGGCACCGCTGCGGCCCGGGCCAGCCCCTGACGGTGATCGCCGGGCCGTGCGTGATCGAGACCCCGGACCTGTGCCTCAGGATCGCCGAGGCGCTCGCCGTCCTGGCCTCCCGGCTACCGATCCAGGTGGTGTTCAAGGCGTCGTACGACAAGGCGAACCGCACCAGTGGCGGGTCGTTTCGCGGGCCCGGCATCGACGCGGGGCTCGCCGTCCTGGATCGCGTGCGGCAGGCGACCGGTTTGCCGGTGACCACCGACGTTCACCTGCCCGATCAGGCCACCGCCGCGGGCCAGGTGTGCGACATGCTGCAGATCCCGGCATTCCTCTGCCGCCAGACCGACATCCTGCTCGCCGCGGCCGCCACCGGTCGGGCGATCAACGTCAAGAAGGGGCAGTTCGTGGCCCCTGGCGACATGCGGCACGCCGTCGCGAAACTCCTCGCCGGCGGGTGCCACGACATCCTGCTCTGCGAGCGCGGCACGTTTTTCGGCTACGGTCGGCTGGTCAACGATTTCACCGGCCTGGCGGTGATGCGGTCGTTCGGCGTGCCCGTGATCTTCGACGCGACGCACTCCGTGCAGCAGCCCGCCAGCCTCGGGGGAGCCACCGGCGGCGATCGCAGGCTCGTGGAGCCACTGGCGCGGGCGGCGGCGGCCGTTGGCGTGGACGGGGTGTTCTTCGAGACGCATCCGGATCCCGATTCGAGCCCCAGCGACGGCCCCAACATGGTCCCGCTGGCCGATCTCGGCGGCGTGCTGGAGCGAGTGCTCCGCATCCACGAGGCCCGCCTCGCCGGAGAGCGGGCATGAGGCGGGGCCTGGCCGTGGCGCTCCTCATCGGCCTGGCCGGTGGCTGCGGCGGCACCGCCGACCGTCCGGTCGCGGCCCCGCGGTCGACGGCCGCGCGGATCGCGCCCGAAAAGCTCGTGGCGGGGGCGGTGTCGGCGGTGTCAAGGCTCGACGACTTCGACGAGCAGCGGGCCTACGAGCAGGCGTTCGATCGGCTCGCGCAGTGGGCGCAGGCCGCCCTCGCCGACCCGGGCGACTGGCGGCCCGACCCGCTCGTGGCGGCGCTGCCCGAGCGGCTCCGCGACGGGATCGAGGGGCGGCTCGCGGCGGGCACGTTCGATGCGCTGGGCGACGTGCGGGCGGTCCGCGACCGGCGGTGGCTGGCCGACATCGCCGCGGCCTGCCGGGCCGACGGCCGCGACGACGTGGCGGTGGCCGAGCAGCTGTTCGCGTGGGTCGTGCGCTGCCTCGCGCTGGTCGGCGATCCGCCGATGGTTCCCACCGACGCCACGCCCGGGACCCGCTGGTTTGCCCTCGGCGAGGTGCTGCTCTCGGGCCGGGGCAGCGCGGCCCAGCGGTCGTGGGTGTTTCTGGAACTGCTCCGGCAGGCCGGCATCGACGGCGTGATGCTCGCCACGTCGTCCGGCGACGCCGCCGACATCCGTCCCTGGATTCCGGCGGCCGTGATCGAGGGCGAGGCCTACCTGTTCGAGCCCACCTACGGCATGCCGGTTCCGGGCCGCCGCGGCCGGGTCGCGACCGCCCGCGAGGCGGCCGAGGACGAAGCCGTGCTCGCCGCGCTGTCGCTGCCCGATCGGCCCTACCCGGTGAAGGCCCGCGACGTGGCCGCGCTCACGGTCCTCGTTCCCGCCGACGAATGGACGCTCTCGCGGCGCATGCACGGGCTCGACCGTGTCACGCTGCCACGGCATGGCATCCGGCTCGCCGGCGATGCCTCGGCGACCGGCCGCAGGGCCGCCGCCGCCCTGCCCGGGGGCGACCGGCCCGTGTCGCTCTGGACCTTTCCGTTCGAGACCGAGGCCCGCCGGCGGACGGGCGGTGCGGCCCTGCAGGAGGCGCTCGTCCGCGACCTCGCGCCGCTCTCCGTGGTGACGGTGACCAACGGGGGCCGCGGCCCGCGGACCACGCGGCCGCTGTTCGCCGCGCGGGTCCGGGAGTTTCGCGGCGTCTTCGACGGTCCCGACGGTGCCAAGGCCGCCTACCTCGCGGCCCGGCCCTCGAAGGACGTGCTGCAGCGGGCGGTGGCCGAGGTGCCGGCCGAACAGGCGGCCGCCGTGGAGCGGCTCTACCGGCAGATGAAGGAAGACGCCACCTACTGGCTCGGCCTCGTGACGCTCGGCGAGGGACAGCCGGAGGCCGCCATCGACTACCTCCAGCGCATGACGCTCGACGCGGCGCCCGACAGCCGCTGGACGGACGCCGCCCGCACCAACCTTGGCCGGGCCCTCGCGGAGCTCGGGCGGATCGACGAGGCCGTGGCGGTGCTCCGCGAGGACGGGTCGCCCCAGCGGTTCGGCAGCCGCCTGCTCGCCGACCGCCTGGAACGGGAGCGGACCGCCGAGCAGCCCGCCCCGGCCCCGTGATGCGGCCGCGAAACGGCTCGCGTTGCCGCCCCGCGATGCGTCGGGTAGAGTGACGGCATTCATCCGAACTACGGCACCACCGTCGTCCGCTGCGGCTGCGGCAACACCTTTTCGACCCGCAGCACGGTGCCCGAGATCAAGGTCGACATCTGCAACGTCTGCCACCCGTTCTTCACCGGCAAGCTGAAGTTCGTCGACACGGCGGGCCGGATCGAGAAGTTCAAGAGCAAGTTCGCGGGCGCGGGCTACGCGAGCCTCAAGAAGAAGAAGGCCGCCGAGGCGCCGGCCTCCTGAGCCGGCTCCCGCCGCCGGCTGGCAGTCTCCCACCATGGCCGACTTCTCCTCCGGCGGCATCCGCGGCGATCTCGAGCAGAAGCTCGCCCGGTTCGAGACCCTCGAGCGGGCGCTGGTCGATCCGGCCGTGCTGGCCGACCAGGCGGCGCTCTCGAAGGT
>JBIIMU010000267.1:0-4449 GCA_044337845.1 Pirellulales bacterium
GGCCACCGTGCCCCGCAGCCGCTCGGCCGCGTCCGGGGCGAGGTCGCGGAGCGTCGCCTCCCAGACGTCGCGCACGATCGCGTCGAACCGCTCGGAGGCCAGCACCGCCACGGCCCAGCCGTCGCCGCCGGCCGCATGCCGCTCGGCGATCACGCGGCGGGCCTCCACGGCCGCGGCCGCCGCGCGGGCCACCGCGGGCCGGACCACGATCCCACCGGCCGCGGCGCCGGCGGTCATGGATGGATCCACGGATCGTCGGCCACGCCTGCCTGCCGGTTGGCCACGCGGGCGAGCACGAAGAGCAGGTCGCCGAGCCGGTTGAGGTATTCGATGGCGTTGGCGGGGATGGTCGTGTCGGACTGGGTGGCCAGCGTGACCACCCGCCGTTCGGCGCGGCGGCAGACGGTGCGGGCCACGTGGAAGGCGGCCGCCAGCGGCGTGCCCGCCGGGAGGATGAAGCACGTGAGCGGGTCGAGCGTGGCCTCGTGGCGGTCGATCTCGCCCTCGAGCGCGGCCACGTGCGTGGCGGTGATCCGCTCGTTGGCCGGATCGGGGGTGGCGAGCTGGGCGCCGAGGTCGAACAGCTCGCACTGCACGCGGCGGAGCAGGGGGTCGAAGGCCGCGGCCACCGAGTGGGTGCGGGCCATGCCGAGGTGGCTGTTGAGCTCGTCCACGGTGCCGAAGGCCTCGATGCGGGCGTGGTCCTTGCGAACCCGCGGCCCTCCGAAGAGCCCGGTCTCGCCCGCGTCGCCCGTCTTGGTGTAGATCTTCATGCCGTTCGCCTCCTGCGCCATCGAACTCCGCACGTATACTCCGTTCCCATGCCCCAAACATGCAACTGGGCCGCGATCGCGGCCATCCTGGCCGCCGCCGCGACGGGATCGACGGCCGCCGCGGTCGAGCCGGCCGCCGTGGCCCCCGCCCGCTCCGCGGTCGAGGCCCGCTACCTCGCTCCACCGGTGCGGGTGACCGACGGGATGACGAAGGCGGGCGAGGGCTATTTCGCCCCCGACATGCGCCGCCTCTGCTACCAGGCGGTGCCGCCGGGCCGGCCGTTCTACGAGATCTTCGTGCAGGCCTTCGACCCGGAGTCGCCGCGGCCCGCGGTGCCGGTGCGGGTGAGCGCCGGCCGCGGGCGGACGACGTGCAGCTGGTTCTCGCCCGACGGCACGCGGCTCTTGTTCGCCTCCAGCCACCTCGACCCCGACGCCGAGGCGACGGAGGCGGCGGCCCGCGCCCAGGCGGAGGACGATGCCCGCGCCGGTCGCCGCCGGCGGTACCAGTGGGACTTCGATCCCTGGATGGACATCTTCACGGCCCGGCTCGACGGCACCGACCTCGTGCGGCTCACGACCGCGAAGGGCTACGACGCCGAGTGTTCGTTCTCCCCGGACGGCACGCAGGTGCTGTTCGTGAGCGACCGCGACGGCGACCCGGACATCTACGTGATGGACGCCGACGGCGGCAACGTGCGGCAGCTGACGAACGAACCCGGCTACGACGGTGGCCCCTTCTTCTCGCCCGACGGCCGCTGGATCGCCTACCGCACCGACCGGGTCGAGAAGGACATGCTCCAGATCCACGTGATGCGCGCCGACGGCTCGGGCGACGTGGCGGTGACGGCCGGCAAGGGCGTCCGCTGGGCGCCGTTCTGGCACCCGACGCGGCCGTGGCTGATCTGGACCGGCGCCGACCATGCCGACCCCGCGGCGCGGCCGAACTACGACCTCTGGATCGCCGCCTGGGAAGTGGCCCCCGACGGCGGGTTCGTCGCGGGCGCGCCGCTGCGGATCACCGACCATCCGGGGGCCGACGTGCTGCCCGCGTTCTCGCCCGACGGCGAACTGCTGATGTGGACGGCGAGCCGCGGCGAGGATGGCGGCGGCCGCGGGGCCTCGAGCCAGCTCTGGGTGAGCCGTTTGGACGCCGACGCGATCGTGGTCGATCTTCCCTCGTCGACGAAAGGACCGATCCCGTGACCGCATCACCGACCGCGGCCGACCGCGCCGTCGCCATGATCGGCGGCGGACAGATGGCGCTGGCGCTGGCGGCCGGCTTCTGCCGCGCCGGCCTGGTGTCGGCGGGGGAGATCGTGGTGTACGACCCTCACGGCCCCGCCCGCGACCGCCTGGCGGCGGCCGTGCCGGGCGTGCGGTTCGCCGCCGACGCGGGTGCGGCGGCGGCGGCGGCGGCGGTGGTGGTGCTGGCGGTGAAGCCGCAGCAGGCGGCCGCGGCCTGCGGCGAGATCGCGGGCCGGCTCCGCAGCGACGCGGTGCTCGTGTCGATCGCCGCGGGCATCCCGCTCGACGCGCTGGCTCGCATGGCCGGCACCGACCGCGTGATCCGCGTGATGCCCAACACCCCGTGCCTGGTGGGGCAGGGGGTGTCGGTGGTCTGCCAGACGCCGGCGGTGCCCGCCGCGGCGGCGGCGCGGGTGCGCGACCTGCTCGGCGCGGTGGGTCACGTGCACGAGGCCGACGAATCGCAGATGAACGCGGTGACGGGGCTCTCCGGCTCGGGGCCGGGGTTCGTGGCGCTGCTGGTGGAGGCGCTCGCCGACGGCGGCGTGAAGGCCGGCCTGCCGCGGACGCTGGCGCTCGCGCTGGCCATCGAGACGCTCTCGGGCACCGGAGCGCTCCTCGAGCAGACGGGTGAGCATCCGGCGCAGATCAAGGATCGGGTGTCGAGTCCGGGAGGCACGACGATCGCGGGGCTGGCGGTGCTGGAGCAGCGGGGCGTCCGCGGCGCGTTGATCGACGCCGTCGTGGCGGCCGCGAACCGCGCGAAGGAGCTGGGCTGACAGCGACCGGCCCTTCGCCGCGGCCAGCGCCGAGCCCGCACCCGAGCCCAGCGTGCGGCCGGTCCGCATCGCTCACGCGATGGCGGCTTCCCGAGACAAGCTCACGCGATAGCGGCGCCCTGAGGCACGCCCACGCGACGGCAGCGCCCGAAACGGCCCGAACTCAGCGAGGGGCTGCCCGTGCCCCGGGAGCCGGCGTATGCCGCCAAGCGAAGCCACGATGGCGAAGCGCCGGCGGCATTCGAGTGAGCCGAGGGCACGATGCCCGAGGCGAACGTCCGGCGACGGGGCACGGGCAGCCCCGAGCCCAGCGTGCGGCGGGTCCGCATGGCTCACGCGATGGCGGCTTCCCGAGGCGATTCCCGAGCCCAGCGTGCGGCGGGTCCGCATCGCTCACGCGATGGCGGCTTCCCGAGGCGATTCCCGAGCCGGCCGCAGTCCGCATCGCTCCCGCGATGGCGGCTTCCTGGCGGCACGCGATGACCACGCCCTGACAGCGGCTGCTGATCAGCCGCGGCGGCTCTTGCCGGGCTTGCGGGCCTTCGTGACGGCCTTCTTCTTCACGGCTCGCGACGCCTTCTTCTTCGTCGCGGCCTTCGGGCCCGCGGCCTTCTTCGCTCCCCTGCCGCCGCCGAAGATGGAGTCCCAGCCCTCGGCGTACTTGTTGCTGCTGCCCACGCGAATCACCGACATAGCTGTGTCTCCTGTTCGAATCGCGACTGCCGAGACCGTTTGGTAACGGGATCGGGGCGTCAGTGTCAATCCGACACGATCACGAGTGACAGCCTGCCCCATGCCTCCGGCAGCGCGGCGCGGCCCTGGAGCCGATCGCCGGCCGATGGACCGCGGCCGGCGGAGACGACGAGCGTGTTGCGAGGCAGGAGCAGCGAGGTGACGTCGCTCTCGAAGGAGCCCGGCCCCGCCGCGCACCAGGCCAGCGGCTGATCGTTGAGCGTGGCCGTGCGGCAGGCGTCGGCGAGCTCCGTGGCCTCGCAGACGAGCAGCAGCCGATCACCGGGTTCGATGCCCGCCGGCCGGCCGAACCGCCGCACCCAGGCGGGCACGGTGGCGGTGGGTGGCTGCCAGGCGGTGCCGAGGTGGATCGCATGACGCGGCACGGGCTCACTCCTCGATCACGGGATCACCACGCCGCGGCCGGTCGTCTCGCCCGCCAGCATCCGCGACGCCCAGTCGCCCGCGTGGCCGAGCGGCAGCCGCGTGACCGGAAACGCCGCCGCGACCCGGGGCCAGAGGTCCGCGAGCCTGCCCCAGAGCGCGGCGCGTTCGGCCTGCGTCGGCAGGCCCGCGGCGTCGATGCCCGCGAGCGTGACGCCCCGGAGGATGAACGGGTGCACGCTCGTGAGCAGGTCGGCACCGCCCGCCATGCCGATCGCGGCCACGGCGCCGCCCGGCCGCACGGCCCGGAGCACGTCGGCCAGGAGCGAGCCGCCGACCGTGTCGACCACGCCGGCCCAGCGGCCCTTCACGAGCGACTTCGGCGTGGGATCGCGGATCGCGCCGGAAGCCACCGTCTCCGCGGCCCCCAGCGCCCGGAGCGCCGCGGCGGCGGCCGGCTTCCGCGAACAGGCGACGACGCGGCGGCCCGCGGCGGCGAGCGTCGCCACGGCGAGCATGCCCACGCCACCGCT
>JBIIMU010000268.1:0-4444 GCA_044337845.1 Pirellulales bacterium
CCGGTGGTGAGCAGGCTGGTGGTGAGAAGGCCGGTGGCGAGAAGGCTGGCGAGGCTCCCGCCGATGGCGAGGCGGGAGAGCAGCAGGGTTCGATCGGAGCCGGTGGTCAGGTCGGTGGCGGTGACCGTCAGCAAGCGGGTGCGGCAGGGGAGCGTCGCGACCGGCCGCTCGAGTGGAGCGAGCAGGATCTCTCCCATGCGCGAAACGCGGCCGACATGGCGATCGAACACCTGCGGGATGCGGTGACCTCCGGCGACACCGAAGTGCTCGACGAACTCGGCTGGACCCCCGACGACGCGCGGGCCTTTCTCGCCCGCTGGGAGCGGATGCGGCAGGCCGCGAAGGATGGCGATCCTCGGGCGCAAGGGGAGTTTGACCGCGCGGTGCAGAGCCTGGGCATGCGGCCCACCCGCGTGCAGTCGTCGCGCGACGTGCCGGCTGACGTGAAGGGCGGGCAGGCGGAGGGGCGTCGGAGCCGTCCGCCGAGCGACTACCGCGAGCAGTTCAGGGCGTTCATGCAGGGTGCCGCCGCGGAATGAACGAGCCCTACGAAGGCCCTCGGTATCTGGTGCCGTTCGGCCCCAAGCGGGTGCCGCACTGCTTCACCGACGTGCTGATTCTCGGCGGCGGACTCGCCGGACTGCGGGCGGCCTTGGCGGTGGATCGTCGCCTCTCGGTCACGGTGGTCACCAAGGACGACCTGCAGGGCTCGTCGAGCCAGTGGGCCCAGGGGGGCATCGCCGGCGTCGTCGATCCCGAGGATCGATTCGACAACCACGTCACCGACACGCTCGCCGCCGGTGGAGGCCTCTGCCATCCATCCGTGGTCGATGCGGTGGTCCGCGAGGCGCCCGGCCGGATCGGTGAACTGATCGAATGGGGCACGCGATTCGACGAACGCGACGGGGCCCTCGCCCTCGGCCGCGAGGGCGGCCACAGTCATCATCGCATCGTGCACGCGCTCGGCGACGCCACGGGCCGCGAAGTGATGCGGGCCGTGATCGAGCAGACGCGGCGGCTCGACAACCTCTCCATCTGGCCGGAGACGTTCACGATCGACCTCGTCACCCACGAGGGCGCCTGCCGCGGGGCGCTGGTCTGGAATCCCCGACACGGAAAGACCCTGGTGTGGGCCCGGCGCACGATCCTGGCGACCGGGGGCGCCGGGCAGCTCTACCGGGAATCGACCAACCCGCCGGGGGCGAGCGGCGACGGCATGGCGCTGGCGTGGCGGGCCGGTGCCACGCTCCGCGACATGGAGTTCATGCAGTTTCATCCCACCGTGCTCTACATCGCCGGCGGCTCGCGGAGCCTGATCACCGAGGCGGTGCGCGGGGCCGGAGCCTGGCTCGTCGATCGCGACGGCCGCCGGTTCATGCCGGAGTTCGACGCCCGCGCGGAGCTCGCCCCGCGTGACGTCGTCTCGCGGGCGATCACGGTCGTGATGCACCGCACGCACCATGCCAACGTCTATCTCGATCTCTCGCACCTCGATCCCGTGATGGTCCGCGAGCGATTTCCGGGCATGGCGGCCATCTGCGCGACCTTCGGCCTCGACCTCGCCCGCGACCGCATCCCGGTCCGGCCCGGCGCCCACTACATGATCGGCGGCGTGCGGGTGGACGACGCGGGCCGGACCGACGTGCCGGGACTGTTCGCCGCCGGGGAAGTGACGTCGAGCGGACTCCACGGCGCCAACCGCCTCGCGAGCAACAGCCTGCTCGAGGGGCTCGTGTATGGCGCGCGGGCCGGCGAGACGGCGGCGGCCGAGGTGCTCGCCGAGGGCTCGCGTGGTGCCGACGAGTTTCGCGTGCCCGGGATCGCGGAGCCGGCGCGGCCCGCCGCGGACGACGGCACCGACGCCACCCTCGATCTCGACGACATCCGCAACTCGCTGCGGGCGCTGATGTGGCGGCATGCCGGCGTGGAGCGGACGGGCGATTCACTCGGGGAGGCGCTGGCGACGGTCGAGGGCTGGTGCCGCTACGTGCTGCCGCGGCAGTTCGCCGATCCACGGGGCTGGCAGCTGCAGAACATGCTGGAGGTGGCCCGGCTGATGATCCGCGGGGCGATCCGCCGCGACGAGACCCGCGGGGTGCACTTCCGCGCCGATCACCCCGAGACCCGGGACGCCTGGCAGGTTCACATCGCCTGGCGTCGCGGCGACGCCGAGCCGCGGCTCGAGCCGCGGCCCTGACTGCCTTCGGGCGACATCCTTGCGGCCTGGACCGCGAGGGGCTGCCCGTGCCGGGCTCCCAGGCCTGCACTCCGCGAGGGGCTGCCCGTGCCCCGGGAGCCGGCGTATGCCGTCGAGCGGAGCCAGGATGGCGAAGCGAAGGCGGCATCCGAGTGAGCCGAGGCCACGATGGCCGAGGCGAACGACCGGCGACGCGGCACGGGCAGCCCCGAGCCGCAGCGCAAGCCCCCCTACCACAGCCCGACTTGCCGCCTTCCGGCCACGCGGAAACAATGTGACGGTTCCCATCAGGTTTCCAGCACCGGACGCTCATGACCGCACGCGAACCCGTCTCTTCCGCCGAGGCCATGATCGAGGCCGACGGCCTCACCAAGTACTACGGCGATTTCATCGCCATCCAGGATGTCTCGTTCCGCGTGCCCCGCGGCGAGATCGTCGCCTTCCTCGGCCCGAACGGTGCCGGGAAGAGCACCACGATGAAGATCCTCACGGGCTACCTCGCGCCCACGTCGGGTACGGCGCGGATCGCCGGCCACGACATGTCGACCGACCGGCTCGCCGGTGCGGAGCGGCTCGGGTACCTGCCGGAGAACGGACCCCTCTACCCCGACATGACGCCCCGCAGCCTGCTCGAGTTCTTCGCCGACGCCCGCGGCCTCTCCGCGGCGCGGAAGAAGGAACGGATCGATGCCGTGGTGCGGCAGTGCGAGCTCGGCAGCGTGATCGGCAAGGCCATCGGCAAGCTCTCGAAGGGCTACCGGCAGCGGGTGGGCATGGCCCAGGTGCTGCTCCACGAGCCCGACGTGCTGATCCTCGACGAGCCCACCAGCGGCCTCGACCCGAATCAGATCCGTGAGGTCCGCGAGACGATCCGTCGGCTCGGGCAGAGCAAGACGATTCTGCTCTCGACGCACATCCTGCAGGAGGTCGAGGCGCTCGCCGACCGCGTGATCCTGATCGCGGAGGGCCGGGTGCGGTTCGACGGTCCCCCTGCCGAACTGCGGCGCGACGGCCGATCGCTCGACGAGCGGTTTCACGAACTGACGCGATCGGCCTGACCCGATCGCCGTGGCCCCCGTCACCCCGCGCGGTGGCGTCGGTCTCGAACTCCCCCAGCCTTCCCCACTCCCGATCCCTGACCTGCACGAGGAACCGACGACATGAAGTGGCACGTGCTCGACGCCGTCTTCAAGCGGAATTTCGTCGCTTATTTCTCGAATCCGACCGGGTATGTCTTCATCTGCGTGTTCGTGCTCCTCGGGTCGCTGGCCGCCTTCTGGCCCCCGGAGTTCTTCAACTCCAACCTCGCCAATCTCGACCAGCTCAACCGCTACCTGCCGTGGATTCTGCTGGTGTTCGTGCCCGCGATCACCATGAGCGTGTGGGCCGACGAGCGGCGGCAGGGCACCGACGAGCTGCTGCTCACGATCCCGGCGAGCGACTGGGAGGTCGTGTTCGGGAAGTATCTCGCCGCGGTGGGCATCTTCACCGTCGCCCTGATCTTCTCCTGCATCTGCAACCTGATCATCCTGCTGAGCTGGGGCACCCCGGACGCCGGCCTGTTCCTCGCCAACTACCTCGGCTACTGGTTCGTCGGCCTCGCGATGCTGGCGATCGGCATGGTGGCCAGCTTTCTGACGAGCAACCTGACCGTGGGCTTCATCCTCGGCCTGCTGTTCAACGCCCCGCTGGCGGCGGCCGAGCAGGCCGGGGCCGTCATGGGGCCGGGAATCGCCGGCCGCGTCAAGGCCTGGAGCCTGGCCGAGAACTTCTCCGACTTCGGTCGTGGCGTGGTGAGCCTGTCGTCGGTCGCCTACTTTCTCGGCATCGTGGCGGTGTGCCTCTACCTGGCCATGGTGCTCATCGGCCGGCGGCACTGGACGAGCCGTCGCGACGCGGGCCCGATGGGGCTGCACTACCTCGCCCGCACCGCCGGCCTGGCCGCGGCGGCGCTCGGCGCGGTGCTCGTGTTCCGATCGGCGGACGTGCGGGCCGACCTCTCGCAGGAGCAGATCAGCTCGCTCTCGCCCGACACCCGGAAGCTCCTGCGGACGCTCGAGCCGGGTCGGCCGATCGACATCAAGGCCTACGTGAGCCCGACCGTTCCCGAGGACTACGCCCAGACCCGGCTCAACCTCCTCAACACGCTCAAGCAGGTGCAGCGGCTCGGCCGCGGCAGGGTCAACGTGGAGGTGATCCCGACCGAGCCCAAGACGGAAGAGGCGGCCCTGGCCCTCCAGCAGTATG
>JBIIMU010000269.1:0-4441 GCA_044337845.1 Pirellulales bacterium
CCGCCAGCCCGAGGCCAGCAGCGGCGTGCGGTCGCCATCGTGATAGCCGAGCTTGTAGGCGAGCAGGTCGGCATCGGCGATCTCCCGGCGGCCCATGCCCGGCGCGTGGAGCCGCGCGACCAGATCGGCCGCGCGGTCGGCCGCGAACCGCCGCACGAGCGCCTCGCGGAGGATCGTGTCGGGCCCGCGGCCGTCGGCCGCCCGCATCGCGGCCTTGAGCGCCTGGACCGCGATCGCGTAGCCGCTCCCCTCGTCGCCCAGGATCGGCCCCCAGCCGCCGCAGCGGTCGGAATCGGTCTCGGTGGTCAGGACCGCGGTCCGCGGGCGGGCGAGGGCGAGCGAGCCGGTGCCGGCGATCACCACCACGCCCCAGGGCTCGGCCGCCGCGTCGGCGAACGGCAGCATGCCGTCGGCCACCACCAGCATCCGGTCCGCGACGGGCACGTGCGTCGCCCAGGCGAGCACGGCGTCGCGGTCGGCGGCGAGGCCCACACCCGCCAGGCCGAAGCACGCCGCGGCGAGCGGGCGAACCTCGAGCCCGGCGTCGGCGAAGGCCGCATGCACGGCGGTGAGGATCGACGCCCGCGCGGTCTCGTGCCCGGCCACCCGCGGGTTCGCCGTGCCGCCGACACCGCGGCCCAGGATGTCGAGCCGGCCGCCGGGGAGCGGCCGGGCGAGCACGGCGGCGCACCGCGAGCCGCCGCCGTCCACGCCCAGCACCAGCGGCTCGTCGTGATCAGCGGCCGCCATCGTCGGCTCCTCGGGGCCGCAGCGGCGCGTCGCCCACGGCGCGGCGGAGATGCCCGCCAGCCTCGGCGAGCAGCCGGCGGGCGTCCGCGGGCGACACGCCCCGCGCCCGCGACACGACCGCGGTCTTGAGTTCCCCGTCGGCCGCGGCCACCAGCCGCTCCGCCTCCTCCTCCGAGGCGCCGGTCAAGAGCGTCACGATCCGGCGGGTGCGGGCCACGAGCTTCGTGTTGGTGGCCCGCAGATCGACCATCAGGTTGCCGTAGGTCTTGCCGATCCGGATCATCGCGCCGGTCGTGAGCATGTTGAGCACCATTTTCGTCGCGGTGCCCGCCTTCAGCCGCGTGGAGCCGGTGACGATCTCGGGGCCCACGCGCGGCACGATCATGAGGTCGGTGAGCGGCTCGAGCTCGGAGTTGTCGTTGCAGGCGAAGCCGATCGCGAAGGCGCCCACGGCGCGGGCGTGGGCCAGTCCGCCGAGCACGTAGGGCGTGCGGCCACTGGTGGCGATGCCCACGAGCACGTCGGCGGCGGAGAGGCCGATCGCGGCGAGGTCGGCGGCGGCCAGCTCGCGGCTGTCCTCCGCTCCTTCGACGGCCCGCGTCAGGGCCTGGGGGCCGCCGGCGATCAGGCCCACGACCATCTCCGGGGGCGTGCCGAAGGTGGGCGGGCATTCCGACGCGTCGAGCACGCCGAGCCGGCCGGAGGTGCCGGCACCGATGTAGACGAGCCGGCCGCCGCGGCGAAAGCGGTCGGCGATCACGTCGATGGCCCGGGCGATCGCGGCCGACTCGCGGGCCACGGCCGCGGCGACCAGCGCGTCCTCGGCATTCATCACCGCCACGATGGCGGCGGCGTCGAGCTCGTCGATCCGCGCGGAGGCGGGATTGACGGCTTCGGTGGTGAGGCGTCCGAGCGAGGATGGCGTTGGTGTCATGATCGCACCACCTTATCCCGTGGGTCGCCCGATTGCGAAGCGGATTGTCGCGCCGCTGGTCCGGGCCGCGGCTCCGCGGCTACACTCCTCCGCCATGACGATCCCCCTGGGTCCGATCGACGTGGCGGTGCTCGTGGCCTCGTTCGGCGCCGCGGTGGCCGTGGGGCTGCTCACCGCCGGGCGGATCCGCTCGCTCGACGCCTACCTGCTGGGCGACCGCGACCTGCCGTGGTGGGTGATCCTCGGGTCGATCGTGGCCACGGAAACCAGCGCGGCCACGGTGCTGAGCGTGCCGGGCGAGAGCTTCGGGGCCGCGGGCATGCGGTTCCTGCAGCTGCCGCTGGGCTACATGCTCGGCCGGATCGCCATCGTGCGGTATCTCCTGCCGCTCTACTTCCGCGGCGAGCTCAACACGGCGCACGAAGTCCTCCGCGACCGCTTCGGCCCGCTGATGCAGCGGGCGGCGGCCGTCCTGTTTCTCGGCGCCCGCAACCTCGGCGACGGCCTGCGGCTGTTCCTCGCCGCGCTCGTGTTCCAGAAGCTGACCGGCCTGCCGCTCGCCTGGAGCGTGGGGGCGATGGGGGCGGTCACCATCCTCTACACCGTGCTCGGCGGCCTGCGGAGCGTGGCCTGGAACGACTGCCTGCAGCTCGTGATCTACGTGCTCGGCGGGATCGTGGCCGTGTTCGTGATCGTGGCCCGGATTCCCGGGGGCTGGCCGGCGGCCTGGGACTTCGCCACGGCCCACGACAAGCTCCGCGTGCTCGACTTCTCGCTCGACCTCGCGAATCCCTACACGTTCTGGGCCGGCCTCGTGGGCGGGGCGGTGCTGAGCCTGGGCACCCACGGCACCGACCACATGATGGTGCAGCGCTACCTGAGCGCCCGGAGCGAGCGGGAGGCGGGGCGGGCCCTGCTCACCAGCGGTGTGGTGGTGTTCCTGCAGTTCGCGCTGTTCCTCGGCATCGGCGTGCTGCTCGCCGCCTTTCACGCGCTCGGTGGCGAGGCTCCCCCCGCCCGCGCCGACGAGGTCTTCGCGGCGTTCATCGTCAACCACTTTCCCACCAACACGGGCCTGATCGGCCTCCTGCTGGCGGCGATCCTGGCTGCGGCGATGTCGACCACCGCCAGTTCGCTCAACGCCTCCGCGTCGGCGATGATGCACGACGTGTGGCTGCCCCTGCGGTCGGCCTTTGGCCGCCGCGAGCCGCTGCCCCCCGCGGCTGCCCTGTCCCTTTCCCGCTGGCTCACCGTGGGCTTCGGCGTGCTCCAGATCGGCGTCGGCATCGCGGCCGCCGCGATCGACTCCACCGTGGTGAGCCGCGCCCTGACCATCGCCGGCTATTCGGCCGGCCTGCTGCTCGGGGTGTTTCTCCTGGGCATCCTCACGCGGCGGGTGGGGCAGGGGGCGGCGCTCGCCGGAGCGGCCTGCGGCCTGGCGGCGCTGCTGGCCGTGCAGTTCGGACTGCCCGCCGTGGGCGTGACCATCGCCTATCCGTGGTATGCCCTGATCGGCTCGGCGGTCACGTTCGTGGCCGGTCTGGCCGCCTCGGCGGTCGGTTCCCCCGCAAGGAGATGATCCGATGATCCTGGCCCGCGCCTGCCTCGTCGCGTTCCTCGTGGCGGCCGCGGCGACCGCCGGTGACCTGCCCCGGCTCGACCCCGCCGCCGCCGGCTTCGATCCCGCGCGGCTCGCGGCGATCGACGGCCTCGTGGAGGGGGCACTCGCCGACACGAAGATGCCCGGCTGCGTCGTCTGCATCGGGCGGCGCGACGGCATCGCCCTCCTGAAGGCCTATGGCCGGCGGGCGGTGGCCCCGGCCGACGAGCCGATGACGACCGACACCGTGTTCGACCTGGCGTCGATCACCAAGCCCGTGGCGACCGCGACGGCGGTCATGCGGCTGGTGGAGGAGGGGAGGCTGAGGCTCTCCGATCCGGTCGCGACCCACATCCCCGAGTTCGCCGCCGCCGGCAAGGAGAAGCTCAGCGTCCACGACCTGCTCACCCACCAGAGCGGGCTGATCGCCGACAACCCGATCAGCGACTATGCCGACGGGCCCGATGCGGCGTTCGAGCGGATCTGGAAGCTCGCCCCGCTGCATCCCGTGGGTGAAAAGTTCATCTATTCCGACGTCAACTTCATCGTGCTCGGTCGGCTCGTGGAGCGGATCACCGGCGAGTCGCTCGACGCCTTCACCACCCGCATCGCGTTCGCCCCGCTCGGCATGACGGAGACGGGCTATCGTCCGGCCGCCGCCCTCCGCGGCCGCTGCGCCCCGACGGAGGAGCGGGACGGCGGCTGGATGCGGGGCGACGTGCACGACCCCCGGTGCTGGAAGCTCGGCGGCGTGGCCGGCCACGCGGGTCTGTTCGGCACCGCGACCGACCTCGCCCGCTACGCCACGATGATGCTCGCCGACGGCTCGCTCGACGGCGCCCGCGTGCTCGCGGCCCCGACCGTGGCCACGATGACCCGCGGCTGGCGCATCCCGGGGGGCGGCGTCCGCGGGCTCGGCTGGGACAAGCGGAGCCCGCTCTCGAGCAACCGCGGCGACCTGCTCACCGAGGCCGCCTTCGGCCACGGCGGGTTCACGGGCACCGCGCTCTGGATCGACCCCGGGCTCGACCTCTACGTCATCTTCCTGTCGAACCGCGTGCACCCCGACGGCAAGGGGCTCGTCAACCCGCTGATCGCGCGGATCGCATCGTGCGCCGCCGGGGCGATCGTGGCGCCGGCATCCACCGCCGCCCTCG
>JBIIMU010000270.1:0-4417 GCA_044337845.1 Pirellulales bacterium
GAAGTCTCCCGGCGACCCGGCGGCGCTGCCCGAGACGTACGGCCTGCAGCCGATTCTCGAGCCCTTCATGGACAAGGGTTCCGGAGGCTGGGTCTGCCCGTCCCAACTGGACGACATGCGACGCTTCGAAAACACCTACGCGTTCAACCGGACGTTCAAGTCCAACGATCCCGACCCAGCCAACCAGACCCGCGACTCTCAGAACGAAGTCCAGAAGACGAACTGGGTTTGGGACAACGTCGACATGCGACCGGGCCTGAGCGGGTTTCGTGGCCCGTTCTCCAACACGTCGTACATCATCCCGACGGCCCAGCGGGTCTACCCGCACCCCACCGTGTCGTCCCGAGGCTACATGCGGGCGTGCGTCGACGGAAGCGTTGAGTTCTTCGCCATCAACTGAGGTCGCGATGCCGGCACTCCGTTCGTTCGCCCACTGCCACCGCTGGGGTCTTCGGCTCGCCATGGCCGCGCTGGCCTTCCTGACCGCCGGGGCCGCCTCCGCGCAGGTCGACAACCTGACCACGGTGCTCACGACCAACTGGTTCCTCGGCAGCTCCCTGGCGGCCTTCAGCTACGACCCCACGTCGGACACGATGTTCGTATCCGCCTACGGCAATCCAGCGCTGGTGCGAGTCACCGACGTGGCGACCGCCATGCAGACCGGAACCTCGGCCACGCCGACGGTGTACGAATCGACGCTGCAGCTTTATTACCGAAACGGCAATCCCGACCGGGGCGTCACCACGCCCCTGCAGGGAGGGCTGCTCCTGAATCCGCGGCCGCTGGGGGTCTTCCCCGCCTACTCGCTCGCCCTCGTCGCAGACGGCGGCAATACCCGCTTCGCGGCATCAACCACCGTCGATCCGGCGGCTACGAAGAAGTTCTACCGCTACAACCTGCAGGTCGCCGCGATCCCGGGCGACGGCACCGACGTGTTCACCACGCGGGCCACGCTCGCCGACCTGCAGGCCGCGTCGGGCGCCACCTCCACGTCCAACAACCTGGCCCGGCAGTTCGCCTGGAGCGGTGACGGTCAGAGCATCTACTTCAACGACAGCAGCCCTGCCTACGGCGGGCTCTGGAAGCTCGGCGCCATGTCCGGCGGACCCCAGCGGATCCTCGACGAAGGTGACACGGCCTCCGAGCCCGCCGTGATGACGTCCTCCGCCGGCGACCGCATTTTTCTCTCGGGCGGCGGCTCGACCGGCAACGTCGGGGGCATCGACTCGGTGCTCCACTCGGGGTCGTCCACTGCGCCGCGACAGGCGGTGGTGACGGCGGCGACGCTCGCCGACTTCTTCGAGGTCTCGGGCACCATGCCCTCACAGCGCATCACGTCGCTCACAACCGTCGGCGACGATCTCTATTTCGTGTTCTACACGAACGCATCGGGCACCAAACCCGAGAGCCGAACCCCGGGCCTCTACCGGTACGACGCCACCGGACGGCTTTCGAAGGTGGTCAACCGGACCCAGCGGGCCGCCACCATCGCCGGCGTGAACCTCGTCGTCGACCGCCTCCAGTCCCGCTCCGTAGCCGTGACTGGCACGGCCGGTTCCTTCGCTGCCACGCAGTTGCTGTACCGCGAAGGAGGCGGCAACGTGATCGCCGGTGCCACCGCCTTCAAACCGGTCGACTTCAACCGCGACGACCAGGTGACTCCTGCCGACCTTGTGCTGTTCGCGCCTCAGGTGACCGTGCGGGGGCAGGTGAAGTCGGCCGTCGCCGACCTCGCCTACGACATGAACGGCAACGACACGGTGGACTGGAAGGACGTGCAGATCGTGCAGGGCTTCCTCGACTACGTTCCCGATCCCGCCCTGGCGGGCCGGATCGTCCCAGCGCTGCCGATCGAGGCCGATGCCGACCTCGATGGCGTGGTCGATTTCGACGACTTCCTCGTGATGCGGGCGAACTACGGCACGACGCAACTCGGCTTCACCCAAGGCGACTTCAACGGTGACAACCAGGTCTCGTTTCCGGACCTCCAGCCGTGGATCAACAGCTACGGCTTCCGCTCGGCGGTGGTCGGCGCCGGCGTGCCGATGGCTCCTTTCGACCAGACCGAGTGGAACCAGTTCCTCGCCGGCGTCACCCCGCCGACGGTGACGCTCGACGTGCCCCAGGGTCGGCAGACCCAGTTCCAGGCTGGCTACCGCACGATCGTGATCGCCGCGGAGGTCACGAAGACCGGCAGCGGCACGCTCGTGATGGACGCCGCGAACACCTACACCGGCACCACGACCGTCGCGGCCGGCACCCTCGAACTCGCCGCGCCGTCCGCCGTGGCGTCGAGCACCCTGCGGGTGCTGTCGGCCGCGACCGCGAGGCTCGCCGGCAGCGACGCCACCGTGGCCGGCCTCGACCTCGCCGGCGGACTCGTCGACGTGGCTGCGGGTGGAATGACCGTGACGGCCGGGCTCGCGCCCGTGGACCTCGTCGCCGCCCTCGTGGAGGGCCGCGGCGACGGATCGTGGACGGGGAGCTCCGGCATCACCTCATCGGCGGCTGCCGCGGCCCTTGCCGCGGGGAGTCCGCGGGCCGTGGGCTGGATCGACAACGGCGACGGTTCGGTGCGGTTCTCGTATTCGGCACCGGGCGACACGAACATCGACTTCTCGGTCGACATCCTCGACGCCGCCAACTTCCTCGCGCTCGGCAAGTTCGACTCCGGCACGCCCGCCACGTGGGTGGAGGGAGACTTCAGCTACGACGGCATCGTCGACATCCTCGACGCCGCCGACTTCTTCGCCACGGGTCTCTTCGATGCCGGCTCCTACGCACCGGCCACGGCGGCGATCACCGCCGTCCCCGAGCCCACGGCGGCGTCGGTGGTGGGGCCCTGCGCCGCGTCGTTCATCTGGCTGGTTCGCCGGCGGCTGACGACGGACCGGCGTCGTGGTCGGCGGCGGGACGGCCGAGTTGCCGCCTGATCGCCACCCCCGCCCCGGCGGTCAGGCGAGGATCTCTCGGACGACGCGGCTGCCCGGCTTGGTGACGTTCGAGAGCCGCTGGTTCACGCCCATGAAGGGCACCGCCAGCCGCAGGTGATCGAAGCCCAGCAGGTGCAGGATCGTCGCGTGCAGGTCGTGCACCGTCACCGGATCGACGACCGCCTGAGAGCCGAGGTCGTCGGTGGCCCCGTGGCTGTGACCGGCCTTCACGCCGCCGCCGGCGAGCCAGATGGTGAAGGCTCCCGGGTTGTGGTCGCGGCCGATGAAGGCCATCTCGCGGCCGTTGCGGTTCTCCTGCATCGGCGTGCGGCCGAACTCGCCCGTCCAGACCACGAGGGTGTCGTCGAGCAGGCCCCGCCGAGCCAGATCGGCGAGCAGGGCCATCAGCGGCCGGTCGACGGACCGGCATTTGCCCTTGAAGCCCTCGTTGAGCGCCTCGCTGGCCGCCGCCCCGTGGCTGTCCCAGCCCCAGTCGAAGAGCTGCACGAACCGCACCCCGCGCTCCACCAGCCGGCGGGCCAGCAGGCAGTTGTTGGCGAACGACTCCCGACCGGGCTCGGTGCCGTAGAGCTCGTGCGTCTCCTTGGTCTCACCCGCGACGGAAAACGCCTCGCTGGCGGTGGCCTGCATCCGGTAGGCGAGCTCGTACTGCGCGATCCGCGTGACGGTCTCCGGGTCGCCGAACGCCGCGGCGGTCTCGCGATTGATGGCGTCGATGGCATCGAGCATCTGCCGCCGCAGATCCCGGCTCACACCCGCCGGATTCGCGAGGAACAGCACCGGATCCCCCTCCGAGCGACACTGCACGCCCTGGAAGACCGACGGCAGAAAGCCGCTGCCCCAGACCGTCTTCCCGGCATCCGGCAGTTTCCCGCCGCTGGTCAGCACCACGAACCCCGGAAGGTCCTGGTTCGGCGAGCCGAGGCCGTAGGTCACCCAGGAGCCGGCGCTGGGCAGGCCGGGGTTCTGGCTGCCGGTGTGCATCAGCATCTGGGCCGGGCCGTGGTTGAACTGGTCGGTCACCATCGACTTCACGAAGCACAGGGCGTCGGCCTGCGTGGCCAGCAGCGGCAGCCGGTCGGTGAACCACTGGCCGCTCTCCCCGTGCCGCGCGAACGGGTAGACCGGACCGAGCAGCCGCGGGATGCCCTGGATGAAGGCGAACCGTCTCCCGGCGAGCAGCGAGTCGGGCGTCGGTTCGCCGTGCAGCCGGGCGAGTTCCGGCTTGTGGTCGAAGAGCTCGAGCTGGCTCGGCGCCCCGGCCATGTGGAGGTGGATCACCCGCGTGGCCCTGGGGGCGAAGTGCGGCTCACGGGGCAGGAGCGGCCGGGCGGGATCCACCGCCAGGGATTCGCCGGTGGCGCGGGCCGTCTCCGCCGCCAGCCAGAGTCCGCCCAGCAGGCCCGACGCGCCGCCCAGAAACTGCCGCCGCGTGGAAGCCCGCGCCCGTTGGAGCCTCAGGT
>JBIIMU010000271.1:0-4376 GCA_044337845.1 Pirellulales bacterium
TTGCCGCGTGGATCGACGCCCACCTCGGCGACCGCGAGCCAGGTACGTGAGCGTGCCCAGCCCCGCGGCCACGAGCACGAACGCCGGCGGCTCGGGCACCGGCACCGGGCTGGCATTGACCTGCAGATTGTCAATGCGGTTGTTGCCACTCGTAGACGAGGCCCCGCTGAGGGTGTACCGGATCCACACCGAGCCGTCGTTGTCGAGCTGAGAAATCGAGGAAAAGTCAGCCGTCGCAAGGGCCCACGTGGTGTCTCTCGTGGCCGTCGACGCGAGTCCGGCGGAGGTGAAGGTGGTGCCATCGTTGCTGTAAGCCCAGAGTCCCGAGTTGAAGCCCGTCGAAGTTCCCCGCGTTGCAAAGGTGACGACGAGATCCTCGAGGCCGGCCATGCTGAACGCGAGCGTGAACGACTTCCCATTGGCCGACGAGTTCACCGGACTCAGCGCATTGCCAGCGGTGTCCGAGTTCAGGGCGTTGGTGGTATTGCCGCCAAACGCGGTCCACTCGTTGCCGGAAGAGGCCGTCACCCACGAACTCGACCCCTGGGTCCCGTTGGCGTAGAGCGTGCCCGCGCCGGAATCGGCAGAAATCGTGGTCGCGGTGTTTGGGGCGGCAGACAGATTGTTGAAGTTCCAGTAGGCGACCAAAGCCGCTGAACTGCTGCCGGAGCTTGCAATCGCCGCGATGATCGCGGACACGACCCAGGCCCATGCGCGGCATGTGCCGGTGTGCCGACCTGCGGGTCGATTGAAAAGGGTCCGAGAAGCGATGCTGACGCTCGACATGAAGGCCATGGTGGAGACTTTCTCAGGTGAGGGTTGAGTGCGTCGCCGAGGCGACCGGTCCGCCGTGACCTTCACGCTCCATGTCAGGCCCCCAAAGGCAACCGGCGCGCCAAGCCGCATGCGTTTTCGATGAGCCCGGGGTGCCCTGCCTGAATCACGGTCGAGACCTCGACGGCCCCGCCGCTCATGAGGGAGGCATGAGCGGCGCGTGTGGATCGCGCAAGCACGAGGTGGGGCGAATCGCCCCAGGCGAGTGGTGGGGCTGGAGCGAATCGCTCCACCAAACCGGCTTGGCTGGAGCGATTCGCCCCGGCAGCGGGGCCCACCGACCGCGGTGGCACGGCCGGAGGCGCCGGCACCGGACGGACCAACCCATCCTGAGTGATGGAGGCTTCAGCCGGTCGACTTTTGGGGTTCCGACGGCTAGAGTCAGGCCCCGCGGGGCTGCTCGGCCCCCGCCAACCCCCGTGAGCGATCGCATGCACGTCCCTGCAGCAGCCCCGATGGCCCGGTGGTCATACCCCCACTACAGAGCCCCCTTGAACGCCTCTCGGCCCATCGTGGCCTGCGTAACGGCTCTTCTGGTCGTGCAAGCCGCCCTGGCCCAGCAAGCCGGCACCAGCGGCCCGCCCGCCGACGTCGCGGCGGTTCGCGCCGCGGCCTCC
The DNA here is from genome assembly GCA_044337845.1 of Pirellulales bacterium. Classification (GTDB taxonomy): domain Bacteria; phylum Planctomycetota; class Planctomycetia; order Pirellulales; family UBA1268; genus QWPN01. The sequence goes on from JBIIMU010000271.1 coordinate 1,452, forward strand.
GCCTATCGCGAGGCACTGGCCAAGGGCGACGCGGCGGCGGTGAAGGCGGCGTGGGTGGCCGAGGGCGACATCGTCGACGGCTGGGGCAACCGGCTGCGTCCCGACGAGATCACCGCGGCCGATCGCGGGCCCGCAGCGGCGAACCGGCCGCGGCCTGAGTTTCGGTCGAGCGAAACGGACCTGCGATTCATCACCGCGGACGTGGCCGTGGAGGATGGCACGGTCGACGTCGTGCTGCCCGGCATGCAGACGTCGATCGAAGGCTGGTTCTCGGCCCTCTGGGTTCGCAGCGGCGGCTCCTGGAAGCTCGCCGGCCTCCGCGAGTCGGAGCGGCCGGTGGTCGCTGATTCGGAAATGCTCGCCGACCTCGACTGGATGGTCGGAGACTGGACGCTCACCGTCGAGGAGGCGGGTGGGGCGAACGGTGCAGACTCTTCGGCTCGTGAGCCAGCCACGGCCATGAGCGTTCGCTGGGATCCCGGCCGCGCGTTTCTCGTCCGTGAGGTCCGCACCCCAACCGCGGCGACCGAAGGCGATGCCGGCGTGGTCGAGGTCCATCAGCGGATCGGCTGGGATCCCGTGGTCCGGCGGATCCGGTCGTGGAGCTTCTCGTCCGATGGCAGCCGTGGCGAGGCAACGTGGTTCCGCGACGGCGACTCCTGGGTCGCCGTCCAAACCGGGATCATGCCCGACGGCCGGCAGAACTCGGTGGTCAACATCTACAGCCACGACGGCGGCGATCGGTGCATCTGGCGGGTTCTGCCCGATGCGTTGGACGTGGACGACGGAAGGCCCACGCGAGCGACGTGGGTGCGGACAGCAAAGGGGGTGGACCGATGACCGAATCGATGGGGCATTCCGGTTCCTTGCGGCGCGTGGCCGTGCACGCGGCCATGGTGGGCTGGTGCGGGCTCGTGTGGTGCGGCGGCGGTGCACTGGTGGGTTCCGCGACGGCACAGACGGCCGCTCAGGCCCGGACGGGAGCCGCCTCCCGCCTCGCCGACACCGAAGACAGCGAGTTTGCCCGCAAGTACGAGCTTCTCCAGAGCCGGGAATGGCGGCAGGCGATCGCGGAGTTCAGCAGTTGGCTGACCACGCAGTCGGTCTACACGCCGACGGAGGTGCGGCGCATCAAGCTCCAGTTCAACGATCGCGTCGCCGGGATGTCGTCGTACGAACTCGAGTATCTCCTCGACTCGATCTCCGCGAAGGTGCAGCTGCTCGCCACGCCCGAGGCCCGTGACGCCAAGGCGTGGCTCGGCGAGTACCTCTCCGCGATGTCCGACGCCCGACGGGCCCGGGAGCTCCAAAACGTGCCGAACATCCTCGACATGTCCGCCGCCCAGCTCTGGCAGGAGATCCAGCGGATCGACACCATGCGCGGCACGCTGCGGCAGCGGCAGCAGGGGGTCGAGTCACGGCAGTCTGCGTTGGCGACGCGTGCCAGTTCCGGACGGCAGGCCACGTCGTCGGCATCGCGGGATGCGGCGGCGCGGCTGCGGTCCGCGCCGGCGCACTCGCCGTATCGTTCCGGTGGCGGCACGCCGCCGTTTTCCGACATTCAGCCCCGGCGGTCATCGATCGGCGTCGGCCCGATGGGCGCGTTTGTGACGTTCTGAGATCGAGGTCGCGCCGGCGACGTGGCACGATCGGTCGGGGCGGTGCTCCGGGCGCCTTCAGTCGGCCGGCTTCGTCAGGGTCACCGTCACGGCCTTCTCGTCGCTGAGCCCCGTGGCGTCGGTGACGCGGGCGAGAAACGCCACGCGGCCCGCCTCGGGCACCGGCTCGTCGGCCGCGAGCCTGACTTCGCCGCTGGCGGCATCCACGGCGAACACGATCCCGGCCTCCTCGCCGCGCGGCTCGAGCGAGTAGGTCAGGCCGTCGCCATCGTCGTCCTCCGCCGCGATCCGATACACCACCGCTCCCGCCGCCACCTCTCCCGTCGCGGATGCCGGAGACGTCATCCGCGGCGCGTGCAGCATGCGGATCCGCCGCCAGGCCGCGAGGCGGTAGCGGCGGCGGAGCCCGACCTCGTCCTGGCCGGCGGTGGCCCCGTCACGGCAGGCGACCTGGCGGTCCGGGGTGAAGCCGCCGGAGCCGTCCTCGTCGAGATACGGCTCGCCGGCGTCGTACGCGGCATTCGCGTTGACGTCGTCGAAGGGCTCGCTGACCCTCCGTCGGGGCGGCGCCCCGGTGGCCGCCACGCTCGCGGCGCCGAGGCCACCCTCGAGCACGCGGTCACGCCCGGCCGCATCGGTCCGCACGCCCCTGGCGAACGCCGTCAGCATCCGCGTGCCGGCATCCAGCCGGAGGGCCGCCGGATCGAGCCGCATCCGCTGGGGCAGGTCGAGCATCGACCAGCCCACCTGCACCGCTCCGGCGAGGAGCACGCCGGCCACCGCGCCCACGGCGGCACCGCCGATCGCGTCGACGCGGCCGCCGAACCGCACGTCGTCGTCCCGCACGGCGGCATCGACCGCCACCCGCCACGCCGCCGCCACGACGGCCGCCGTCGCGAGGCAGGCGGCGGGCAGCGAGACGGAGGCCGGCACGTCGAACGACTCGAGCACCGCCGCCACCTCGGGCCCGAAGGCCAGCGCCGCGAAGAAGGCCGTGAGCACGGCGAACGCCGCGGCCAGCGCGAGAAACAGCCCGCGCTGACCGCCGAACACGATCATGCCGAGCACGCACGCCGCCGTCACCAGGTCCGCGACCGGGGCCGATGCCGCGGCCGTCACCACACCATTCATGACCGCCCCCCCTGCACCGCCTCGTCGGCGATCACGCGATCGATCTCGTCGAGCGTGGTGACCCCCTCGACCGCCTTGAGGATCGCCGCCTGCCGGAGGGTCTTCATGCCCTGCCGCGCGGCCGCCTGCCGGACGTGCTCCAGCGACGGCCGGCCCACGAGCAGCGACCGCACCG
>JBIIMU010000273.1:0-4356 GCA_044337845.1 Pirellulales bacterium
GGCAGCCAGGGTTCGGGACTCCGGCTGCAGGAGGTCGATCGTCGTCGGCACGCGCCGCTCGAACTCGGGGCGGAACGCCCCCGGGTTCATGCGGACGACGTTGTCGTGCACCGCCTTCAGCTGGGGCGGCGACCGCACGCTGAGCGACGCCAGCCGCCCCACCCCGAGCGACGCGATCAGCGACCCCCGGTGGGGCGTGGCGATGCAGATCACGCGGTTGACGAACGGCAGCGGCTCGAAGAAGTAGAACGGCCGCACGAGCCGGCGAAACTCCGGCCGCAGGCGGACCTCGTCGAACGGCACCAACGCCACGGCGTTCCAGATCCGGTCACCCGACGACACGACCTGCAGCTTGGCGTGCAGGCCGCCCATGCTGTGGCCCACCAGCACGAGGTTCTTCATGGCCGGATCCCGTCCCTCCGGGTCGCACTGCCTGACGGCGTCCTGGAGCTGCCGCCGCAGCGCCGCCGCCGACTGCAGGAAGGCGGCGCCGGTCGGGTAGTGAAACACCCAGGCCTCGAAGCGCCGGTGAAACTCGGGCCAGGACCGCAGCTCGTTGATCATGTCGAACCAGGTGCCCTCGTCGCTCGCCAGGCCATGGATGAACACGACGGGCACCCTGCCCGGCTGGTGCGGCTCGAGCATCTCGAGGTGCGGGGTCGTCGCGCCGCCGGTGAACGGTTGGAGGAATCCGATGATGTTGGTCTTCGGCGTGCCGTCGAGCACGTCGAGCAGCGGAGCGGAGAGGTCGGCCGCGAGATGCGGCGTGGCCGAGCCGATGTGGACGGCCGCGATCTCCACCGGGTTCGCCAGATCGAGGACCGCGGGCGCGTGGTCGAGGCCGGCGGGCCCGACGAAGGTCTCGATGCGGTTCTCGTTGCCGGGCACGGCGAACCGCAGCACGGCCGTCGCCGCGAGCGACTGCCGGGGGGCCGCGAAGTCGCGGGTGCGCTCCGGCGTGGAGCGGTTGGCGACCCGCACGACCACCGGCAGGCCGAAGCCGTCGCGGAGGTGGCGGCGACTGAGTCGCCGGTCGTCGGGCTGCGCCTGGGGCTCCACCGAGGCGATTCCCGTCGCATCGACCGGCAGGGCCTGCGGCCGGAAGGGCACCAGGATCTGGCGGCCGGCGGGCCCGATCCGCAGGCCGTCGCTGCCCATGCGGCCATGCCGCCGCGTCGCCTCGAGGAGGCCCGCCAGACCGTCGGCGTAGGCGTCGGCGGCGTCGATCAGGAGATCGCGGCACTCCGGCGCCGTCCAGGCCGCGTTCCACGCCTCCTGGCAGGCCACGTAGTACCCGTCGACGGCGTGCCGATCGCAGTTCCGGAGCATCTCGCACGACGCCGCGACGGCCTCGCGGGCCCGCCGCAGGTGCCCCTGCGCCTTGGGAAGCGGCGACTCGCCCTCCGCCGCTGAATCCGCGGAGAAACCTGCCGCCGCGCATGGCGCACGCGGCATGCCCGCCGTCCATGCGACGACCGCGCCCAGGCATGCCGCGGCGATGGTCCGGCCCATGCGCATCCCCCGTTCTCCGGGATGACTATCGGCAGATCCCGCAGAAAGCGGTGGATTTCCCGGCACAACCGGAAAAGTCCCCCTCGCCCCCTCCCTCGGTGCCGACGACAACGGCCCCCGCTTTGGCTAGACTCGCCCGCTGGTGAAGAGGCGGCCGTCAACGGAACTCCGTCCCCACGCGGATCGTACGCCATGCGACCACGAACAATCCGGACCCTCAACGGTTTCACGCTCGTCGAACTGCTGGTGGTGATCGCCATCATCGCCACCCTGATCGGGCTGCTTCTGCCCGCCGTCCAGGCCGCCCGCGAGTCGGCCCGGCGGATGAACTGCCAGAACAACGTGAAGCAGTTGTCGCTCGCCGCGGTGCTGCACCACGAGGCACGAAAGTCGTTCCCGCCGGGATTCACGCAGGAGTCGATCAACGGTCGCTTCCAGGGGCATTCGGTCTTCTACTTCATCCTGCCCTACATGGAGCAGATGAGCGTCTTCAACGCGATGGATCCGAAAGTCCCCGTCAACAACATCACCGGCGTCAGCGGCGCGAAGGCTGCGGCGGCGATCACGTCGTTCGTCTGTGCGAGCGACCGGTTCCCGGAAGGCAACCCGCACCAGTACAACGCCACGGAGCGCTACGGCGTGACGTCGTATCGAGCCAACGGCGGCAGTCGCCCGATCTTCGCGACATCGGCGACCAACGACGGGATGTTCATGGCGACCGGGAAGGCCGCCCGCAAGGCCCCGTCCGCACCCGTCGGCATCGCCGTGAGAAACCGAGACGTCACGGATGGCATGACGAACACGATCCTGTTCGCCGATTCGTCGCACGTCGATCCGAACTTCAACTCCTTCACCTCGGCAGGCTGGAACAGCGGCAGCACCATCAGCACGTGGTCTCGCTGGTATCCCGGCACCGGTGACAACGGTCTCGGCAACCTGATGTGCGGCGCGTTTGCGTCGCTGAACTACCGCACCCCGTTCGCCCACGGCGGTCCCAATGCGCCGGGCTCGCAGTCGGCCTGGTACACGTTCCAGGACATGCGGCTGAGTTCGATCGGCAGCGAGCATCCGGGGGGGGCGTCGGTCGGCATGGCCGACGGCAGCGTGCGGTTCCTCGGGGACGCCACGGATCAAACCGTGCTGTCGCTCCTCTGCACCCGGGCCGACGGCCAGGCGATCCTCGGCCAATGAACCGCCGACATTCCCTGCCGCTCTGGGCCACGCTGACCGCCGCCCTGGTGGCGTGCGTCGGCTGTGCGAAGCCGGTCAAGCTCGTTCCCGCAGCGGGGGTGGTCGCCATCGACGGCAAGCCGGCGGAGGGCATCCTCGTGCAGTTGCTGCCGCAGACCCGCGACGGCCGGCGGATGCCGACGTCGTTCGGAACGACCGGAGCGGACGGTGGCTTCACGCTGATCACGCACGACGGCAAGCCAGGAGCGGTCGAGGGGCCGCACGCCGTCCTGCTCGCCGACACGCTGGAGGAGCGTCCGGCCCAGGGGCAACGGGCGACGCGGCCGCCGCGGCTCGACGCCCGCTACACCACGCTGGCGGGCGGGCTTACCGCGACGGTGGTCGAAGGGGGAGAGCCGATCCGCATCGACCTGCCGGCCATCGGCCCCTGACCCCGTCGTCGTCCTCGGGCTGAGCCGTCACGCCCGGTCGCCGACGTGTTCCTCGGCCACGAGTTCGAGGTCGCTCGCGAGATACTTGACGGTCGCCGCGGGGGCGAGGTTGAAGTACACGCGGCCCGCGGTGCCCCAGCGGTCGCCGTCATGCAGGAACTCGGCCGTGGCCGCCCGCACCCGGGGCACGCCCTCCACGTCCTCCATGCCGCCCCCCTCGATCGCCTCGAACCGCACCTCGATCGCCACCAGGGCCTTGAGCTGCCCGCGGCGCCGGTCGCGGGCGTAGATCACGTCGTCGTCGAAGTCGACGTCGGCCCAGCGGAGCCCCCGCGGCTTGCCCGAGGCGGCGGCCCGCTCGATGAACTTGGCCTCGAGCCGCTCCCGCTGCCGGTGGAAGTCGCGCTGGGCGCGGGCGAGCCGCTCGGCGGCGCGGGCGGCGCGGATCGGCCGCAACGACAGGGCGACCGCGGCGGCCGCCAGGGCGGCGACACCGGCGGTGAGCACCGCATACACGAACATCGCCATCGCCTTCCTCCTGCCGAACGCAACCCCCGCAGTGTAGGGCATCGGCCTCCCGTGGCCAAACCGGCCCCTGCGGCGGCGGGCGGACGCCGCGCGACACCCCGCCGACGCGTAGACTCGCCGGCCCCGCTCCCCCGGAGGTCACGATGCCGTCCCGCAGCCGTCCGCCGCACCCCGTGCTCGGTGCGCACCACTCGATCGCGGGCGGCTTCGCCCGTGCGGTCGCCCGCGCGGTGGAGACGGGCTGCGACTGCCTGCAGATCTTCACCCGCAACATCAACCAATGGGCCGTGGCGCCCATCACGGACGCCGACGCCCTGGCCTTTCGCAGCGCCGTGCGGGAGGCCGGACTCTCGTTCGTGGTGGCGCACGATTCCTACCTCATCAATCCCGCCTCGGCCGACGCTGCCCTCCGTCGCACGTCGATCGGAGCGCTGGCGGAGGAGGTGCGGCGGGCGGAGCAGCTCGGGATCCCGTGGGTCGTGGCCCATCCCGGGGCCGCCGGCGAGCAGCCTGCCGAGGTCGCGGTGGCCCGCGCGGCGGCGGGCATCGCCGAGGCCCTGCGCCGCACGGCGGGCATGCGTGCGGGCATCCTCATCGAGACCACCGCCGGCCAGGGATCATGCCTCGGGGCGACGTTCGAGGAGATCGGCACGATGCTCGACGCGATCGACGCGGAGCCCGGCCTGCGGAAGCG
>JBIIMU010000018.1:0-15540 GCA_044337845.1 Pirellulales bacterium
TCACTGTCTCTTGGCCTCAAAGACCTGAGCCCCGAGGTGGCCGAGGCCCTGTCGGCATATCAGGGTTCCCTCGCACTGCTGGGCTTGATGGAGGTTGCTCCGAGGACCGCCGCCGCGCTGGCGAAGCATCGCGGACCGTCCTTGTGGCTTGGCCTCGTGGAACTGAGCCCCGAGGTGGCGGAAGCACTGTCTTCGTACGAGGGCGATCTACGTCTCTCTCAACTGAAGGCGATGTCGGCAGAGGTTGCGAAGAAACTCGCCCCACACAAGGGCACGCTTGATCTCAGTGGCTTCGACATCCCGGTCCGAGCCACTGGCTTTTTTGGGGATCGCACGACGCTTGAAGACCGGGATCTCTCCAAGGCACTCGATGCGCACGTAGGTCCAGTCGTGGTGAACTTCTGTCCGTTCACCAAGGCGGACTCCACCCCGCTGTATCTCGCAGGCTACGACCGCGGCATGTCTCAGGCGATGTCGTGGGGGGCGAAACGCATCGCTCGGCTCTCCGACAAGTTTGTCTGGGAACACGCCAAAAAAGCTTTCGACGAGACGAAGAGACCGAAAAAAATGCCCTTCGACGGATCATTCGATCCTTCTCCACGGTCTTCTGAAACAGAAGACTGGGAACTCTTCTGGATGGGATACCAGGCTGCGATCCAGGATGCCATCGCCGGCAAGGACTTTCGGAACGAGCTCCTCGATGCCCGTCCACCTGACGTCCCACCGGGAGTGATTCCGCCGCAAAGACCGCCAAGACGTTCAACGCTCGGTGAGGATCGGTAGCGGCATCAGTGCCGGAAGTGCCGCCGCGACGTGAACACCATCGGGATGCCCGCCGCGTCGGCGGCGGCGATCACCTCCGGATCCCGCTTCGATCCACCGGGCTGCACGATCGCGGCGATCCCCGCCCGCGCGATCAGCTCGATCGAGTCGGGAAACGGAAAGAACGCGTCGGAGGCGAGCACGCCCCCCTGGGCCTTCGCGCCCGCCTTCTCGAGGGCGATCCGCACCGCGTCGACGCGGCTGGTCTGGCCGATGCCGGCGCCCACGAGGCTCGTGCCCTGGCAGACCGCGATCGCGTTGCTCGTCAGTCGCCGGACGAGCGTGAAGGCGAAGTCGAGGTGCTGTGTGAGGCCGGCCGACGGCGCGGCCATGGTGACCACCCGCCACGTCGCGGGGTCGTCGCACTGGTCGTCGGGCCGCTGGGCCAGCAGCGCCCCGGCCACGCTTCGCAGCTCGAGGCCGGCCGTCGCCTCCCACGGATCGCCCGCGGGCACCTCGACCAGCCGCACGCTCGCCTTCCACGTGGGCAGCGTGGTGAGCATCTCCACCGCCTCCTGCGTGAAGGCCGGCGCGGCCACCACCTCCACGAACAGGCCCGGCGCACAGAGCACCTCGGCACACGCGCGGTCGAAGAGCCTGTTGACGGCCACGATCGACCCGAAGGCGCTCGTGGGATCGGCCGCCATCGCGGTCGCCAGGGCCTCGGCCACCGTGCCGGCCGACGCCGCCCCGCAGGGGTTCGTGTGCTTCACCACCACGGCCGCAGGCTCCTGGAGGAGGCCGGCGAGCCGCGTGGCGGCGTCGAGGTCGAGGAGGTTGTTGTAGGAGAGCTCCTTGCCGCAGAACTGCTTCAGGCCCGCGAGGCCGAGATGCGTGCCGGCCGGGGCGTACATCGCCGCCGACTGGTGCGGATTCTCGCCGTAGCGGAGCGGCAGCCGCCGCTCGAGCTCGAAGGTCACGCGGGCCGGCAGCGGCGGATCGTCGCCGGCATCCGCCGCCGGCACCGAGGCCGGCGCCTCGGCGACGAGGCCGGCGTACCCGGCCATCCACCGGGCGATCACGGCGTCGTAGGCCGCGGTGTGCTCGAACGCCGCCGCGGCCAACCGCCGGCGGTCGGCGAGCGTGGTGCCTCCCCGCTGCACCGCGGCGATGAAGGCGTCGTACTGGCGGGGGCTCGTGACCACGCTGGTGAAGGCGTGGTTCTTGGCCGCGGCCCGCACCAGGCTCGGGCCGCCGATGTCGATCAGCTCGATCGCCTGCGCCGGGGTGCAGTCGGGCGTGGCGATCACGCTCTGGAAGTCGTAGAGGTTGACGATCACCGCATCGAACCGCTCGATCGCATGCTCCTCGAGCACGGCCAGGTCGTCGGGACGGTCGCCCCGGGCGAGGATGCCGGCGAAGATCGCCGGATGGAGCGTCTTCACGCGGCCGTCGAGCACCTCGGGAAAGCCGGTGATCGCCGAGACGTCCTCGACTTCGAGGCCGAGCTTCGCGAGGGCCGTCGCCGTGCCGCCGGTGCTGGCGACGCGGACACCCGCGGCTCCGAGCGCCGCGGCGAGCCGATCGAGGCCCGCCTTGTCGAACACGCTGACGAGCACGCGGCGGATGGGAACGACATCGACCGACGGCGTGGTGGGGGCGGTGTGTGGGGTGTGCATGGCCCGATTAGACCAGCGGCCCGCGGCCTGAAAAGGCCGACCCGCGGGGGGCGTCTGCCTGCTTCGCCGCGGGCAGCTCCACCTCGAAGACGGCGCCCGGCGGGGGCTGCCGGCCGCGCACGTTCACCCGCCCCCGCATCTGCCGGACCAGGGATTTGACGAGGAACAGGCCCAGGCCCGTGCCCTGGGTCGACCGCTCGAGTTCGCTGCCGAGGCGGACGAACCGGCCGAACACCTGCGGCCGCATCGGAATCGGGATCCCGGGCCCGTTGTCGGCCACCTCGATCCGCACGCGGCCGGCGTTGGTGCGGCCGAGCGTGACCGTCACCCGCGGATCGGGCAGGGAGTATTTCACGGCGTTGTCGAGCAGGTTGCGGAGCACGATCTCGACGTCGGCCGGCCGGCCCGCCACCAGCAGCGGCACGGCGCCGGCAGTGTTGACGGTGACCGCCCCGGGGGCGACGCCGTGCCGCTGCAGCACGGCGGCGGCGATGCCGGGCAGGATCTCGGCCACGTCGGCCACGTCGCCACCCGCCGCCGGCCGGCGCTGCAGCGTCTTGGCGGCGTCGAGCAGGTGGTCGATCAGCGTGTCGAGTCGCTCCACGTCCTGGAGCATGATCCGGTGGAAGTCGGCCTGCTGCTCCACCGGAACCGTCCGCCGCGTGAGCGTCTGGAGCGAGAGCTTGAGCGACGCCAGCGGGCTCTTGAGCTCGTGCGTCACGCTGTCGATGAAGTTGCTCTGCCGCTGCGACAGGGCGATCGCCTTGACGGTGAGCGCCAGGTACACGATCACGCCCGCGAGCACGACCGCCAGCAGCGCCACCCCGACGCCGAGGGTGGCCCAGTAGAAGGCGGCGTTGCCCGACCCGAGGGCGGCCGCGATGCTCACGAGCACCCAGCCCACCGTGAGCGCGATGAGCGCCGCGATCAGCACCACCCCGAGGAGGATCGGCCAACGGAGCGAACGGCGGGGTTCCATGGGCCTGTCCCGGAATCGGGGCCGCGGGCAGCCCGCGGTCGGCGTATGCTTGGACCCCCATCATGACCTTCCCGCCCTCCGACCGCGAACCACGACCGATCGAGCGAGCCGCCCCGAGGCCCCGGCCGCCGATCGTGGTGTGTGCCGGGAGCGTGCGGGCGGTGTTCTCCTGGGCCGGCGACCGCTGGCGGCACGCGATCCTGCTCGACGACCGGCCGTGGGCGGAGTCGCTGGAAGACCGGGCCGACGGCCGGACGGCCGCGTGGCCCTGCTCGCCGCCCCTCGTGGAGCTGTCGGCCGTCGAGGCCGCGGCCGGCCCGGCGGTGCTCGGCGTCGGCCTGGCGGGCCGGTCGCACTTCTCGGCCAGCGTGACGGCCAGCCCCGATCGGCCCGATGCCCTGCTGTTCGAGTTCGCCTGCCGCGTCCGCGAGCGGCCCGACTGGCTGGGATCGACCTACGAGGTCGGCGGGGAACGGCTCCGGCTCGGCCCGCCGCAGGCGACCGGCGACCTCCCGGCGACCATCCGCTGGGCCTACCATGCCGATCGGTCGGGGTTTCATGCCGTTCCGCCGGCAACCCTGCTGCGGGGCGGATGACGCCCGCCGGCGGCCGCATCTTGCGATCCCCTCCGCCATCGATCACATTCATGGCTGCGGCGGATCCTGCCCCTGTTTCCGGGCCACGACACCATGTTCGACGTCATCGAGCGGCTGAAGTCCGAGTGGACCGACAAGTACGTCGTGATCGACTCGGCGGCCCCGGAGCTCGCCCGGTTCGCCCGCGCCACCGGCCAGGTGAGGACGGTCAACATGAATGGCCGCTGCCTCGTCGAGTTCGACCAGTTCAACAACGTCGCCTGGTACGACATCGACCCGGCCTGCCTGAAGATCGTGCCCAAGCCGCTGCCGAAGCCGGCTGAGGAGAAGGCCAAGCCGGCCGCGAAGGCGGCTCCGGCGAAGGAGGCGGCCAAGCCCGCCGCGGCGAAGAAGGCCTCCACGGCCGACATTCTGGCCGCCGCGCGGGGCAAGGCGGCCGCGGCCAAGCCCGCCGAGGCGAAGCCTGCCGCCGGCAAGCTGTCCACCGCGGAAATCCTCGCCCAGGCTCGGGCCGCCAAGGCGGCGGCGGCCCCGCCCGCTGCAGAGGCGGCCGAGGCCGAGGAGCCGGTCGCCGAGGCGGCACCGCCGGTGAAGAAGGCGGCCAAGCCGGCGGCCGGCGGCGGCCTGCCCACCACCACCGCCGACAAGATCGCGTGGTGCCGGGCCCACGACGCCAAGGGCTGACGTCCGGGCCGGCGGAGGTCGCCGACGCCCGCCGCAGATCGCGTTTCGTTCCTCGCCGGAGCCTGCCATGATTCGTTCGCGTCCGACCGTTCGGGGAATCGCTGGCCTCGGGATCGCGTGCCTGCTGGTGGCGACGGGCTGCCGGCCCCTCGCCGAGCACCCGATCATCCAGGAGGCGACCGCCGAAGTCCGCGAGAACGCCCGCGTGGCGGAGGTGCTGGGCGGCCCCGTGACCTGCTCGACCTCGGTCCGGGGCACGGCCAACGAGACCGACGGGATCGCGATGCTCGAGTTCGACGTCGTCGGGTCGAAGGGCAAGGGCGTGGTGGCGGTGGAGGGCAAGAAGACGGCCGGCGACTGGGGCGTGACGATGCTCGAGCTCCGTCCGAAGGCGGGCGACAGGGTGTCGCTCACCGCCGATCTCGAGGCCCGCACCGGCACCGACACGCCCAAGTTCGACCCCACGGCATCGTCCGGCACCTCGTCGTCGGCTCCCCCACCGGGGGATATCGAGATCATCCTGCCCCCCGGGCCGCCGGGACAGTAGCCGGGCCTGCGTCCGCGGTGGTCGACCCTGCCGACTGCGGAGGTTATGCCGCGGAAAAACGTGCCCAATTCCGCGCGAGCGAATTGTTTGACTCGCGTCGGCACGCGTCCATAATGGCGAGGTTCCCGTCGCTCGTCGCGCCCGCCACGGCACCTCCGCCGTCCCGCCCGCGGGTCGCCTGATGAAAATCCGCAGTCCGCCTCGCGGCAGGCTCGCGGTGTCGTTTCATCGGGTCAGCGTCAACCGCTCGGGAACAGGGCGTCCAGGGCCAGCGGGCCGTTCCGTCTGCCTGATGGACGTCGTCACGTACTCGCATCGAGAAGGAGTGGTTTCCCCACGATGGCCAGGATCCGCAACGTCTTCGAGATCATCGAACTCTACGGTCACGACGAGAACTTCGAGCCGCAGTGCACGACGGAATTCATTCCGACGACCGCCCCGGCCGGTTCCAAGCAGAAGATCGACATTCTCGCCGAGCGCATCCAGCGGGGCATGCCCCTCTGGCACCCGGAAGACTCGACCGAGTCGTCCGCGCTGGTCGGCGCCGGCGCCGACGACTGACAGTCGCGCCCCACGGCTTGTGGTCGCGCCCCACGGCTTGGTCGCCGCGCGGCGCGGCTGACGAGCCGCACCATCCGCAACCCGACGCCCCCGCAGGTTCGCCTCCGGGGGCGTCGGCGTTTCAGCGTCGGCCCCGCAGCGCCTGCTCGATGTCGCGCTTCGCGGTGTCGGCCTTGAGTTTCTGCCGCTTGTCGTGGGCCTTGCGGCCCCGGCCGACCCCGAGGAGCACCTTCACGCGGCCGTTCTTGAAGTAGGCCTTGAGGGGCACGAGGGTGAGCCCCTTTTCGAAGGCATGGCCGGCAAACTTCGCGATCTCGCGGCGGTGCAGGAGGAGCTTGCGGGGCCGCTTCGGCTTGTGGTTGAGCTGGTTGGCCTTCTCGTATTCGGGGATGTCGCAGCCCAGCAGCCAGACCTCGTTGCCGTCCACCCGGCCGTAGGCCTCGTCGAGGCTCATCCGGCCGCCGCGGAGGCTCTTCACCTCGCTGCCCACCAGCGCGATGCCGCACTCGAGCGTGTCGAGGATCTCGTAATCGTGGCGGGCCTTGCGGTTCTCCGCCACGACCCGCTCGGCGGGCTTGTCGTCGGCCTTCTTGCCCGGCTTGCCCTTCGCGGGCGACGAGGTGGGCTTCGGGGGCTTGGCGGCCACGAGACACGGGCTCCACGCGGGTGCGGAACGAAAACCGGAAGACTACACTTTACGGGTTCCGTGCCCCCGCGTCCCTCGCCTTCCGGATTCGACCGCATGCCCGCCCGTCTGCTCGGCCTCCAGGCCGCCCTCGTGATCGGATGCCTCGCCGGTGCCCAGGCTCCTGCGGCTCCCGCGCCGGGCTTCGTGCCGGGGGCGGCCCGGCCGGAGGGCGACGGCCCCGCGGTCGAGGTGCCCGGCGGCTGGATGGTGGCCTACGACGAGACGATCCCGGGCACGAGCGTGACCTTCCGGATGATCCCGGTGCCCGGGGGCACGTTTCGGATGGGAAGCCCCGACGGCGAGGCCGACCGCACGAGCGACGAAGGGCCGCCGGTGGAGGTGCGGGTGGAGCCCTTCTGGATGGGCCGCTGCGAGGTCTCCTGGGCGGAGTACAAGCGGTACATGGCCGCCTTCGAGCTCTTCAAGGCGATGCGGGCGGCGAAGATCCGGCCGATCACGCCCGACAACGAGGCGGATGCGGTCACGGCGCCGTCGGCCCTCTACGACCCGACCACCACGTTCGTCAACGGCGAGGACGACACCCTCCCCGCCGTGACGATGACGCCGTTTGCGGCCCGGCAGTACACGAAGTGGCTCAGCGGGCTCACCGGCCGCTTCTATCGCCTGCCCGCCGAGAGCGAGTGGGAACATGCCTGCCGCGCGGGCACGACCACGGCCTGGAACACCGGCGACGACGTCGAAGACCTCGACGACGCGGCCTGGTTCTTCGACAACGCCGACGAGGCGCCGCATCCGGTCGGCCAGAAGGCGGCCAACGCCTGGGGTCTCCACGACATGCACGGCAACGTGGCCGAGTGGTGCGTCGATGAGCTCGTGGCCGGCGGCTACTCCCGCCAGGCGGCGCTCCCGCAGCCGGTGAGCGTGGCCGACGCGATCGCGTGGCCCGAGAAGCTCTACCCGCGGGTGCTCCGCGGCGGCGCCTACTACGACGAGGCCGCCCAGTGCCGCAGCGCCTCCCGCCGCGGCTCCCGCGACGCGGGTGGCACCCGCGAGGATCCCGACTGGAAGGACGTCGATCCCAACCTGCCGAAGAGCCCGTGGTGGTACACCGAAGAGCCGGCGCTGGGCGTCGGCATGCGGGTGGTGCGTCCGCTCGCCGAGCCGGAGCTCGCCGTCCGGCGGCGCTGGTGGGATGCCGACGTCGACAGCATCCGCGAAGACGCCAACGACCGCGTCCAGCAGGGCCGGGGAGCGCTGGGCATCGTCGATCCAGCGCTGCCCGCCGAACTCAAGGCCGAGGGCATCACCGAATGACGCAGGAGCCGTGCATGATGATCCGCCTCCTCTCGATCGTCGCGGCCGCGGCCATGGCGACGGCCTCCGCCGCGCACGGCCGCGACTGGCCCGACTGGCGGGGCCCCGCTCAGGACCGCCACTACGAGGGCCCGGCGCTCGCCACCTCGTTCGATCCCGAGGCGGGCACGAATGTGCTCTGGAAGAACGACGAGGCCGGCGGCATCTCCACACCGGTGATCCTCGGCGGCAGGCTGTTCACGCTCGTCCGCCACAAGCCGGGCACGAAGGAGGAGGCCGAGAAGGTGCTCTGCCTCGACGCCGCCACCGGCACGAAGCTCTGGGAAAACATCTTCAACGTCTACCTCTCCGACGTGCCGGCCGAGCGGGTCGGCTGGTCGGCGGTGGTGGCCGATCCGGAGTCGAACACCGTCTTCGCCCACGGCGTGTGCGGCGCGTTCACGGCGATCGACGCGGCCACCGGGAAGACGAAGTGGCAGCGGTCGCTGCACGAGGAGTTCGGCTTCCTCTCGACCTACGGCGGCCGGACGAACATTCCGGTCGTGTTCGAGGACCTCGTGATCGCCAGCGCCGTCGTCACCGGCTGGGGCGACACGGCCCGCCCCGCCCATCGCTTCCTCGGGATGGACAAGGCGACGGGCGCGGTCCGCTGGATGAACGGCACGAAGGAGCTCCCGGAAGACACCACCTACAGCACGCCGTCGCTCGCGGCGCTGGGCGGCCAGGCGGCGCTCGTGTTCGGCTCGAGCGACGGCAGCGTCTGGAACTTCCAGCCGCGGACCGGCAAAGCCGTCTGGAACTTCAAGCTCTCCCGTCGCGGGCTCAACGTGGCGCCGCTCGTGGACGGCGGCGACGTGCTCATCTCGCAGGCCGAGGAGAACCTCGACAACACCTCGATGGGCTCGGTGACCCGCTTCAAGGGCACGGGCGCGGGCGACATCACGGCCACGAATGCCGTCTGGCAGCGGAAGGGCGTGATGGACGGCCGATCGATGCCGGTCGTGCTCGGCGAGCGGGTGGTTTTCGTGGACGACGGCGCCAAGGTCTACGCCTTCGACAAGGCCACCGGCGAGCCGGTCGGCAAGCCGGTGAAGCTGCTCGGCACGATCGTCCGCGGCAGCCCGCTGGTGGCCGACGGCAGGCTCTTCGTCTGCTCCACCGGCGGCTGGCACGTGCTCGAGCCCACGGCAGACGGGCTGAAGTTCGTCAACCGGATGCGGCTCGACGAGGAGGACGAGGTGACGGCGTCGCCGATCGCCTGGAACGGCCTCGTGTTCCTGACCACGGGCGCTCGCCTCTACTGCATCGGCGAGAAGCCCGCGGCCGACGGGGCCATGGCGCAGCCCACGGCGACGGCCCCGCAGCAGGTGTCCGCGAGCACGAAGGCTCCCGCGGGTGAGCCCGCCTGGGTGCAGGTGGTGCCGGCCGAGGCGCAGGTCGCCGCCGGGGCGGCGCTGCCCCTGAAGGTCCGGCTCTACGACGCGGCCGGTCGGTTCGTGAAGGAGTCGAGCGCCGCGTTTACGACGACGGCCGGGGCGGTCGCGGCCGACGGCACCTACACGGCGCCGGCCGGCGGCCATGCCGCCGCGATCGTCACGGCGAAGGTGGGCGACCTCGAGGGCAAGGCCCGGATCCGGTCGATGCCGCCCCTGCCCTGGACGTTCGACTTCGACGACACGCCGCTGGCCGCTGATCCCAAGACGGGCGTGGTGAAGGGCGAGCCGCCGCTGCCCTGGGTGGGCATGCGCTACCGCCACGTGGTCCGCGAGGTGGACGGCTCGAAGTGCCTCGTGAAGATCACGACGATCCCCAAGGGCACGCGGAGCCAGGGCTGGATCGGACCGATCGGCCTGCACGACTACGTGGTCCGGGCCGACGTCCGGGCCCGCGAAACAGGCGTGGAGAAGCCGGGCTCGCCGGCATCCGACACCCCGCCGGGGGCCGCCACCGACGCCGACGCCTTCGCGCGGAAGTTCGGCAATCCCGCCGCGCTCGAGAAGGCTCGGATGCCCGACATCGGCCTGGTCGCGCAGCGCTACACGCTCGACATGATGGGCGCCAGCCAGCAGCTCCAGCTCCGCTCCTGGCCCCCGCAGGTGGCCACGCACTTCTCGAAGACGATTCCCTTCGCCTGGGAAGCCGGCCGCTGGTACACGATGAAGCTCGAGGCCCGCACGCGGGACGGCGCCGCGGTGCTCCGCGGCAAGGTCTGGCCGCGGGGCGAGCCGGAGCCCGCGGCCTGGACGATCGAGGGCGTGCACGAAGCGGGCAACCTCCAGGGGAGCCCCGGCTTCTTCGGCAACTCGAAGGATTCCGAGATCTACATCGACAACGTGTCCGTGGAGGCGGTGCCATGAGCAAGTTCGTGTCGTGCCTGTCGGTCGTCGCGGTGCTGGCCGCCTCGCCGGCGTCGGCTGCCGAGTGGAACCAGTGGGGCGGCTCGCCGAGCCGCAACAACGTGCCCGAGGCCACGCGCCTCCCCATCGAGTGGGCGCCGGGCGAGTTCGACCCCGACACCGGGGCCTGGGATCCGAAGACGGCGAAGAACGTCGCCTGGGTGGCGGCCCTCGGGAGCCAGTCGTACGGCAACCCTGTGATCGCCGACGGCAAGGCGTTCGTCGGCACCAACAACGGCAAGGGCTGGATCAAGCGGTATCCGCCCGCCACCGACCTCGGCTGCCTGCTCGCCTTCGACGTGAAGGACGGCTCGTTCCTCTGGCAGGATTCGAGCGAGAAGCTGCCCACCGGCCGCGTGCACGACTGGCCGCTCCAGGGGATCTGCTGCGCGCCGCTCGTGGAGGGCGACCGGCTCTGGTACGTGACCAGCCGCGGCGAGGTGAAGTGCCTCGACACCGAGGGCTTCCGCGACGGCGAGAACGACGGCCCCTTCACCGCCGAGAAGGAGCAGGGGCAGGATGAGGCCGACGTGGTCTGGGTGCTCGACATGATGAAGGAGCTCGGCGTGTCGCAGCACAACATGTGCTCGTGCAGCGTCACGAGCGCCGGCGACTTCCTGTTCGTGAACACGAGCAACGGCGTGGACGAGGGGCACCTCAATCTCCCCAACCCCGACGCCCCGAGCTTCCTGTGCCTCGACAAGCGCGACGGCAAGGTGCTCTGGGCCGACGGCTCGCCCGGCGCCAACGTGCTCCACGGCCAGTGGTCGAGCCCGGCCTACGCCGAGCTCGGCGGGGTGCCGCAGGTGCTGTTCGGCGGCGGCGACGGCTGGCTCTATTCGTTCGATGCCCGCGGCGAGAACGGCAAGGCCAAGCTCCTCTGGGAGTTCGACTGCAACCCCAAGGAGTCGAAGTACACGCTCGGCGGCCGGGCCGACAGGAACCACATCATCGGCACGCCGGTGGTCCACGACGGCCTGGTGTACATCGCCGTGGGCGAGGATCCCGAGCACGGCGAGGGCGTGGGGCATCTCTGGTGCATCGACCCGACGAAGCGGGGCGACGTGTCGAGCGAGCTGGCGCTGTCGCTGGCCGATCCCACGAAGCCCCTGCCCCGCCGCCGCGAGCAGGCGGTGATCAAGGAGCAGGGCGAGGTCGCCCGCCCCAACCCCAACTCGGCCGCCGTCTGGCACTATCCGGGCTTCGACGCCGACGGAAACGGCAAGCTCGCCTTCGAGGAGACGATGCACCGCACCTGCGGCACCGTGGCCATCAAGGACGGCCTGCTCTACGTGGCCGACTTCAGCGGGCTCTTCCACTGCCTCGACCTGAAGACCGGCAAGCCGCACTACACGCACGACATGCTCGCCGCCAGCTGGGGCTCGCCCCTGATCGCCGACGGCAAGGTGTACATCGGCGACGAGGACGGCGACATCACGATCTTCACGCTGGGCCCGGAGCCCGAGGTGCTCGCCGAGATCAACATGGGCAACAGCGTGTATTCCACGCCGATCGCCGTCGGCGACACGCTCTACATCGCCAACAAGAGCCATCTGTTCGCCATCCGGGAGGGCGCCACGCCGGCGCCGTGATCGCCATGCATCGGGTCGCCACGCTGCTCGCCGCCCCGTTCGTCGTCCTCGCCTGCCTGCTGCCGGCCGCCGCCGCCGACCCCGCGAGTCCCGGCGACCTCGTGCGGGCTGCCACCAGGATCGCCGTGCTCGGCGACTCGATCACGCAGGACGGCCGCTGGGTGGCCGACGTGGCCGCCTGGATGGAGGAGCGGGGGCTCGCGGCCGACGTGATCAACGTGGGGCTTTCGAGCGAGACCGTCTCGGGGCTCACGGAGGTGCAGCATGCCGGCGGGAAGTTTCCGCGGCCCGACCTCTTCGACCGGCTCGACTCCGTGCTCCGGGTGACCAAGCCCGACCTCGTCCTGGCGATGTACGGGATGAACTGCGGCACCTACCTGCCGCTCGACGAGGGCCGGTTCGCGAAGTTCAAGGCCGGCATCGAGCGGCTGCACGCGGCGGCGGAGAAGGCCGGGGCGAAGATCATCCACCTCACGCCACCGATCTACGACAAGCAGCCCGGCAAGCCGGGGCCGGCCGGCGAGGCCGACTACAACGCCGTGCTCTCCGCCTACTCGGCGTGGCTGCTCGCGAAGCGGGCCGACGGCTGGAGCGTGATCGACGTCCACGGCCCGATGCAGGCCGCGCTCGAGGCGCGCCGCAAGGACGATCCGCAGGCCACCTTCACGCCCGACTGCATCCATCCCAACGACGACGGCCACTGGGCGATCGCCCGGGCCGTGATCGCCGGCCTCGGCGACGAGGCCGCCGCCGCCGACCCCGGCCTGCCGACCAGGCTCGCCCCCTTCCTCCCCGAGGCGACGGAACGGATGAAGCTCCTCCGCGACGCCTACCGCGAGGCGGCCGGCCATGCCCGCCCCGGGACGCCCAAGGGGCTTTCGATCGGTGAGGCCGAGGCCAGGGCCCGCCGGCTCACCGCGTCGCTGCGGTCGCGGCGGCTCCAGCTCCGCGGCACCAAGCATCCGAGCGGCGAGTGGCGGATGGCGATCGAGTGGCCGCGGCCGAAGGTGGTCGATCCGGGTCCGGCACCGGAGCAGCCGGCGGCGATTCCCGCCGACGCGGTCGTGCTCTTCGACGGCAAGGACATGTCGGCCTGGGAGAACGGCGACAGCTGGAAGGTGGCCGATGGCGTGGCGACGGTCGGCAAGGGGCAGATCGTGTCGAAGCCCGCCTTCGGCGACTGCCAGGTGCACGTCGAGTTCCGGATGCCGTCGCCGGCCACCGGCAAGGGCCAGGGCCGGGGCAACTCGGGAATCTTCCTGATGGGGAAGTACGAGATCCAGGTGCTCGACTCGTTCGAGGATGGCACCGACGGCCCGCTCACCTATCCCGACGGCCAGTGCGGCGCGCTCTACAAGCAGCGGCCTCCGGCGGTGAACGCCTGCCGCAGGCCCGGCGAATGGCAGACCTACGACATCCTGTTCACGCGGCCCCGGTTCGCGGCCGACGGCCGCCTCGAGTCACCGGGCCGTGTGAGCGTGCTCCACAACGGGATCGCGATCCACTCCGACACCCAGATCCTCGGCGACACCGCCTGGCACGAGCCGACGGCCTACCATCCGCATCCCGACGCCCTGCCGCTCTCGATCCAGGATCACGGCAACCCGGTGCAGTTCCGCTCGATCTGGGTCCGCCCCTTCGAGCCGGTCACGCCCACGCCGCTCGACCGCTGACCCCGGGCCCGCCGGACGCTCACCGCGTGAAGCTCGTCTCGATGAACGACGTGGGCACCACCTCGGCCACCGTCGGCCCGTGCGAGACGACGATCTCTCCCGGCACCGACCCGTAGACCATCGGGTACGGCTTCCGCCAGCCGGCGGCCAGCCAGCCGTCCTTGCGGGCGTCGAGCTGCTCGATCGGCAGCGGGCCCGACTTCTCGAGCTCGCCGGGAAGCTTGAGCGGCTCCACGTCGACGACCTCCTTGAAGACCTTGTTGAACCGCTTCTGGAGGATGCCCCGCAGCGAGGTCTGCTGGAGGCTCAGCTTCTTGCCGCCGCCGGGCACGAATCCGGGCGGGTAGATCTGCACGTCGCCGTCGCGGACCAGCCGGATGCCGGGGTGGCCGGGCTCGATCCGGTAGGTCGCGGAGACGTCCATGGCGTCGAACTCCCGCTCGCCCGAGGTGTAGCGGGTGCCGTGGACGGTCATCTTCACCCGCCGGTCGTCGATGTCCATCTCCACCGGCCGCCGCTTCGCGAACGTGATCGACCAGGGCTTCTGGTCGGCGTCGTTCTGGAGCTCGGCCGGCACGGCCATGTTGTTCTTCCGCAGCTGCTCCTCGACGAACTTCTGCGTGATCGTGCGGCCGCCGAGGGTGATCTCCGCGGAGTTGTTGACCATCGACTCGTGCACACGGGCCGAGAGCACGGCGTCGGGATCGACGGCCGGCGGGGGGGTGAAGGCCGCGATCTGGTCGGCCAGGGCCTTGCGGGCCGTGACCTGCAGCCGCGACTGCGTGGTGGCGAGGTTGAGCATCTCCGGATACCAGCCGCGCTCCATGAGCGGCTGGCGGAACTTCGCCTGGTAGTCGCGGGCCGCCTGGGCGATCGGCCCGGACGTCTGGCTCTCGAACTGCTCCCGGACCTTGTCGCGGGCCCGGCCCTCCGCGATCGCCTCGGCCCGGGGCCGCATCTCGGCGATCTTCTTGCTGGCGATCCGGCGGATCAGCCGCTGGCCGAACTTCTTGCTGACGCCGATGCCGGCGGTGCGGGTGTCGGTGGAGGCCTGCGCGTCGACCGGCATCGACATGATTCGCTGATCGTCGATCAGCACCCGCTTGCGGGCGCCGACCTTCGTGGTGCCGAGCGTGCGAACGGTCACGGGCCCCTGCGATCCCTTGGTGTCGGAGTGGTTGGTCGCGTCGAGCGCGAGATCGACGGTGGCCCGACCGTCGGACGGGACGAAGTCGAGAAACACGAGGCCCGACGTGCGGCCGGTGCCGCGGACGCGGGTGCCGAGCACGACGTCGTTGATGGGCGACACGTCGTTGACGGGCCGATTCACGCCGCGGGCGAGGAGGCTCTCGTCCACTTCGAGGAACAGGTTCGGCCGGCTCACGGCGCCGCGGATCCGCGCCACGGCTCCCGGGGCCTGGCCGGAGTCTTCGAGGCGGGCCAGCAGGGGGCCGACCGGCTCGAGCGGCTCGGGTGTTCCGGTGGCGGCCGCGGTGGCCACGGCGGCGGCGAGTTTGTCGAGCCGCTGGTTGTAGACCTCCGCCGCCTGCGGGTTGGTGGCCGCGTCGGCCGCCTCGAGATACGCTCCGACCGCCCGCCGCACCGCGGCGAACTGCGGCATCTCCAGGCCGTTCTCGCCCGAGTCGAGCTTGCCAAAGAGCTTCTTGAGGGTCGCCGCGTCGGCATGGGTGCCCGACGCCGCCTGCGCCTGGAGCGTGGGCCAGTCGAGGTAGTTCCGCCAGGCGGTGCCGCTGGCGCTGCGGGCGAGCAGCCGGTCGAGGGGCCCGAGCGCCTCGCGAAGCTTCGAGGCGGCGACGGCGAGGCGGCCCTCGCTCACGGGCTTGAAGGCCTCGCCGGAGCCGAGCGGCTGGGAACCGAGGGAGGTGAGGTCCGCGGCTGCGACCGGCGCCGTGGTCAGGGTGACGAGCAGGACCAGGGCGGCGGCGGGGCTGACGGCGTGGCGAAGCGACATGCGAGAGGTGTCCTGGGAATGGCCTGGCAGGAATCCGGTGGCCCGGGCCGCAAAGTCGGCCGAGGTTGCCCGTCTTCCGGGAGGGCCGAAGTGTAGCCCGCGGGCGTTTCCGGCCTCCACACCAAACGGGAGACCG
>JBIIMU010000016.1:0-15989 GCA_044337845.1 Pirellulales bacterium
CCGATGATTCAGGCCCACGACCTGCGGCTGTGGGGCCGGGAACTCGTGACGGGGGCCGACGTCGAGGCCCTCGTGGCCGAGATTGGCGAGCAACTCCTCGAGCAGGTCCGGGCCGGAAGCCGGATCCGGATCGTCTAAAAATGCCCGTAAGTCCTTTTCTTCCTGAGGGATTCGCGATTCGCGAACAACGAACATATGCTTATCGAATGCCACTCAAACCCCACGACCTCGTCGTCGCGTTGAAACTCGTCGTCGCCGGCCCCCAAACCTACGACCAGCTGGCCGCCTCGCTCAACCTGAGCAAGTCGGAGGCTCACGCGGCGGTGAAGCGGGCGAAGGCCGCCGGGCTCCTGCGGGCCGACCGGCAGCCAGTCCACCACGCCATTCTGGAGTTCGTTCTCCATGGCGTCCGGTACGCGTTTCCGGCGGTTCGGGGGCGTCAGGCGCAGGGGATGCCGACGGCCCATGCTGCGCCGCCCCTCTCCGAACTGATCCACGCGGGGCTCGACCCGATCCCCGTTTGGCCCGATGCCGACGGTGAGGCTCGGGGGGAGTCCTTCCAGCCGCTGTATCCGTCGGCGCCCGCCGCCTCCCGCGCCGACCCCAAGCTCTATCAGTGCCTGTGCCTGATCGATGCCCTACGGGGCGGCCGGGCTCGGGAGCGAAACCTCGCCGCGGAGCATCTCACGAGGTTGATCAGTGGCTGAGGGTGTCTCTGACAACGTCGCGATGCTCATGCGGGTCGTGGATCGACTCGCACCGCTGCGCGACCGGCTCGTGTTTCTCGGGGGTGCAGTCACCGAACTGTTCATCACTGCACCGGGGCGCCGCAGCTCTCGGCACACGAAGGATGTAGACGTCGTCATCAACGTCGTGAACCTCGGGGAGTACTCCGACACCCTCCGCGAACAGCTTGTGGAGCTCGGTTTGCGGGAAGACGTCCGTGAAGGCGCCCCGGTCTGCCGCTGGCTGCTTGACGATCTCATCGTGGACATCATGCCCACGCGGGGCGACATCCTCGACTTCTCCTGCGAGTGGTATCAGCTGGCCTTCGATACGGCCCGACCAATCTCGCTGCCGAACGGCGTGACGATCCGCCTCGTGACGCCCGCCTGTTTTCTGGCCACGAAGCTCAATGCGTTCGCGGGCCGGGGCCGTCGCAATCCCATGGCCAGCCACGACCTGGAAGACGTGATCGCCGTGATCGACGGCCGCCCCGAGATCGTGGGCGACGTGGCCGCCGCGCCGGCTGACCTTCGGGCGGCGATCGCCGCGAAGTTCACCGACCTTCTTGCTCGGCCGGACGCGGAAGACGTCGTTGCCGCCCAGCTTCTCCCCGACGCCGAGAGCCAGGACCGGCTGCCCCTCGTGCTCGAGCGGATCGAGGCGATGGCTCGACTCGGATGACTGCCTGCACGCTCACGGACTTGCACCCATGGCCATGACTACGGACGCCAAGCAGGCCCTCAAGGAGACGGTGCGATCCCTGCGCGCCTGGCTCCTGGTTGACCTGCACGACGCCACGGAGTCGCAGTGGCAGCTCGGCGTGGGCGTGCAAAACGCCGACCTCGTCGGAAGGACGCGGGCCGTGTCAACTGGGGTAGACGGTCGCAAGATCCCGCACGCACGGCTGCGATCGGCCGTAACTCACGATGGCGACGTCGAGACCGGAGTCGCGGTAGGGCGACAAGGCACGGCGAAGAGCGGTCACGATCCATGACTCTTCGTTCCCGAAGGCGCCTCCGCCCACCAGCGTGAGGAAGACCGTCCGGTTTCCTGTTCGCCTGGCATTGTCGATCGCCGCGCAGATCGTGGCCTCATACGACGCCTCGAGGACGAGCGTCGCGAAGGACTCCCACTGCCGAGCGGGATGGTCCGTGTACGCCACCGGCAACGCCGAGCAGTAAGCCTGCGAGACGACGTGCTCTGATCCGCCCAGCGTGACCTGGGTGTTGGTGTGCAGCCCGATCCGCAAGGCTGCGCGGAGGCGGTCGCGTCCCTCGTCGTCGAGGTTCGTAATCGCCTGGCGAATCTCCCTCAAGCCATTGGCCGAGGGAAGCACATACCCGTTTACCATCCGCCACAACCGCTGGTCGGTGTTGCCGAGCAACGTTCCGATGTCGCGAAGGCAGTCGATCTGATTGTCGGCCGACTGACCGATCGACCCGTTCACGGGGGCGAAGTAGTTACGGAAGATCGTCCCCGCGCCGGCGGCGATCGCGCACGCCGGCCCCTGCGTGGGATCGTCTTCATAGATTCCCACACCGTGCTCGGGAGTCACACGGGGAGACACCATCTCCAGAAGGTTGAACTGGGATGCCACCTGAAAGAGGGCGTCGGCGTTACGGGCGTCCGTGTGGAGGTGCTGCACATTTCCAACGACCTCCCGGACGGTCAGGGCACGCGACGGGCGTATCGCGTTCGCCGCACGCTCGCGAAGGGCGGCGAGCGTGGGCGTTTCGAGTTCGCCGTGCAGCCACGACCGCCCCGTACGGCGGGATCGCAGATGCCGGCCGTCGATCTCCAACTCCGCGCGGACCTGAGCTGGAGACTCCTCCGCACAGCCCGTGAGTCGCTCAAACCACGTCATACGGCACCTCTCTCCTGAACCGATCGAACCATTCGTCGACGGTCTCATCGTCACGCTTCGGGATCACCATCGACTTGGGCTCCTTTCCTCAGGAGATGTGGCTGATCCTCATAGAGGTGGGGCTTCTGGTCGGGGCCATCTTCATACCAACTCGGCGACAGAGGTCCGACCATCTGCTCGAGGCGACTCCGCAAGGCCCGGAACGTCTCGATCAGCGTGGGCTTCGTCGGGACGAAGAATCGCTCCACTTTGTCGTGCTGCTCGCGACGGTTCTCTCCGGCGATCCGCCCGGGCGGTCCGCCATCAGCCGAGGCTTCGACGAACCTCCGACCGGACACGCCCGGCGGCGGCGACCAGATCGGCTCGATGCCCGGCGGCAGCGCCTCGCAGTGGACGAAGATGCGGTCCGGAGGAGTGCGGAAGTAGAGCAGCAACGCCGGGCACAGCCAGGCTTCCATGGGCTGCCCCACGACGTCGCCCTCATACCAGTTTCCGCCCGCGGGATCCGGTCGCAGCCAGCGCAGCTCGACGTCATGGCCGTCGAACGGTTCGGCGGCGAAGGTCAACGCGAACCCCCGTTCCGCATCCGGAATCGCCTTGCTCGTGACCACGCGCGTGATCATGTCGGTGGCGCCGAGCACGAAGGCCTCTTCCTTGAGACCGGTCCGGGCATCATCGAAGACCCAGCATGAGTCCTTCCGATAGGGATAGAGCGTGAGCGTTTCGGGCGTGGCAGTCATGGGTGAACACTCCTTGGGGTGTGTGGGGAAGAGCACAATCGGGCCCGTACGGCTGCGGCCCGGGCCAGGGAGGCCGCAGGCATCGATTTCGCGGTCTGCATTCACGGCGAATCGCCCTCACGATCGACGGCGCCTCGCAGGACCAGTTCGCCCTGTTTCGCGATCGCCCGCAGCACGCGCGTCAGGGCGTCTCCGTGAAGGCCGGTGCTGGGTGCGGGGTGGGGGCTCCCCGGGCCGGCGGATACCCCGCAGTCGATCGGCGTCGCGAGCCGCGGAGGGAGTTCCACGCTCGGCGTCGCCTTCAGCATCGCGATCGCCCGGGGGCTGGCATCCCTGAGGCCCCGCAGCGAGAGCGTCGACCCCGCGTGGGTCGCCAGCACGGCGGCGACCTCGTCGGTGAGCCGGGCAAGGGAGTCGAGGCACAGGATGGGGTGCCGCACCAGCTCCCGGGCGACGTCGGGGCCCAGGTCTTGGATGGCCGTGAGGCACAGGCCGCCCCCGGAGTGGGTGGCGAGGATGCTCGCGACCGCCGGGCTGATGTGACGGACAGTGTCGATGAACAGGCAGGACAGGCCCGCAAGGCCCCGCGGGCCGGCCTGTGAGGCGAGCACCCTCGCCTGCGACTCGTCGAGTCGCGTGAGGCCTGCAATCTCGAGCGGTCCCTGGTGCCGAACGATCGCCTCGAGCCGCTGGTTGCCGACGTCGTCCGGCACGCCCACGTACAGCGAGCCCTCGTGTCGCCCCAGCGCTTCCGCCGTCGCATCATCGAGCCCCACCTTGTTCAGATGGAGGGCACCGCGGTGTCGTGACAGGGAGTCCGCCTGCCGTGGCGACAGCCGCACCACGCCCGGCAGGCACAGATGGCCCGTGCGATCACCGAAGGCCGCGGCCGCCTCGTTGGAGAGCCGCGCGACGCGGTGCAGGTGGAGCCGGCCCCGGCAGTCGGCGAGGTGGGTCGCAACCCGTGGTGAGAGCGAGGTCAAGCCATTGAGGTGCAGGTGTCCGCGGTGCCGGGCGATCATCGCCGCCGAAGATGGCTCCAGTTCCGCGAGGCTGTTGAGCCAGAGCTCACCGGTGTGCTGCGCGAGCCCGAGGGCCACGGTCCGGGGGAGACTCCCCAGCCCATTCAGCGACAGGTCTCCGGCGTGACTCCCCAGCAGCCCGGCTGCCCGCCACGAGATCGCGCGGAGATTGTCGAGCGACAGGCACCCGCCCGCATGCTGGCTCAGCGTTTCGGCCACCGCCTCCGTGATGGATGCGACCTTGTCGAGATACAGGTTGCCGGGGTGCGTGGCGAGTTCCCGTGCCACGGAGAGCGGGAGACGCAGCAGCCCATGGAGATGGAGATTCGTCTTCCAGCACGCCACGTCGTCCGCCGCGACGCCGCAGCGGAGCGTCACCCCGCCACGGGTCTCCGCCACGACCTCGTCCTCGGAGCCAGGCCCGTCGAACCCGCACGGCCTGGAGACCGCGGCGACGAGTGCCCGCGCCCTCGCGGCGTCGAGGTGTCGGATGGTGCCGCAGATCTCGCGGATGCTCTGTCGCTTCACGGCGTCGCTCATGCACACACCTCCGGCTGTTCGACGCCCTGCACCGCTCGACGGTCGGCGACGGTCTCACCCTCGACGGCGAGCCTCGCCAGGAGGGCATCACGGCGGCGGACCGCCTCGTCGAGCGTGCTCGTCTCGAGCGACCGGCGGATCCGCCGCTTGCGGTGGCCGAAGTGCAGGGTGTAGTGCACCCACCAGGTGCCGTTGTTGCACCAGAGGTGGTGGAGGGCGTTGTCGCGATCGACGCGTAGCGATGGGAACCCGAGGGGCATGGAGAGATCCTTTCCTTGGTCGCACCAAGGAAGGAGCCCGCGAGGGCACGGCGGCGGCTCCAGCCGCTACTCGAGCGTGCCTCGAAAGCTTCGCCGGCGTCGCAGCAGCCTTCGTTCGGCTCCTGACGGCGTCCGGCGCACATCCTCCTGACTCCCCGAGGAGTCAGGTCACCACCTTTGCTTTCGCGAGGTTGGCCCGGGCGGCCAGTTCAGGACGCCCGAATCGAGACGGATGCACCTTCCAAGACCAGTGTACGCAGGCCGCCGTGATCGGTTCACGGCCTGCGGGGGTTCACCGTGTCATAGGCGTTTTGCCCGCGGCAAGCCGCCCCCGACCGTGGCGGAGACCGCCGGCCGTGCGGCGGACTTGGGCACTCCGTCGCCGGCGGCGACGAGCGCGAGCTTCGCCCTTCGGCTCATCCGCTTGATCGCGGCCTCCCGCTTGAGGGCCAGGGATCGCGTGGCCAGCGACTCCTGGTAGGCGAGCCGCACCGGCCGTCGACTGCGGGTGTACTTCGACGCCCGACCAGCGGCATGGGCCGCGAGCCTTCTTGTCAGGTTGTTCGTGATGCCCGTATAGAGCGAGGCGTCGCGGCAGCGGAGCATGTAGACGAGCCAGGGCTCGGGGGTGGAAGGCATGGTGGTGGGCCTCGGTGTCCTCGTCGCGGTCCGCAGGTGAATCGCTGCAACGACTAGTTTCACTCCACGGCGATCGTCTGACCGTCAGAGGCCCAGGGTGATCAGGACGCCGCAGGGCGGGTGACGATCGCGGCGTGTCCCCCAGGCCGCGACCGCCGCATCCTACGCTCCGGAGCGCCCCGGCTCCCGCGGCGGTCACCGGCTGGCGGCGATCGAGTCGCGGAACCGGCTGATCGCGTAGACGAAGAACACCAGCCCGATGCCGGCCACGGCGGCGAACTGCGGCCAGACCGTCTCCAGGCCCGCACCCCGGAAGATGATCGCCTGGGCGAAGGAGACGAAGTGCCGCGACGGCAGCACGAGCGTGAGCCACTGGAGCCACTCGGGCTGACTCTCCACCGGGGTGCTGCCGCCGGACAGCATCTGGAGCGTGAAGATCAGGAGGATGATCAGGAGCGCGAACTGGGCCATGGTGCGGGCGATGGTGCCGAGGAAGATGCCGAGCGCCGTGGCGAAGAAGAGGTAGGTCGCCACGCCCACCAGAAACAGCGGGATCGAGCCCGCGATCGGCACCCCGAGCATCCCCTTCACCACCGCGAACAGCGAGACCGTGGCCGCGACGAGGATCACGAGGCCATTCGACCAGACCTTCGCCAGGGCGATCTCCAGGGCCGTCAGCGGCATCACCATCAGGTGCTCGAGCGTGCCGTGCTCCCGCTCGCGGATCAGCGCGGCTCCCGTGAGGATCACCGTGAGCAGCGTGATCTGGTTGATGATCGCCACGATGCCGTTGAACCAGCTCGTGTCGCCGTTGGGGTTGAAGGCCTTGCGGATCACCAGCCGCAGCGGGGCCACGAGCTTCTCGTCGGACCGCCGCAGGTAACGGGTCATCTCGTCGGTGAGGATCCGCTGGATGTAGGAGGCCCCGTTGCTCGCCTGGTACATGGCGGTGGCATCGACGTTCACCTGGATCTCGGTCCGTCGGCCGGCCCGGAGGTCGGCCTCGAAACGGGGCGGGATCACCACCACGAACATGAAGCGTCCCTCGTCCAGCGCCCGGTCGACGTCGCCGGCGGGAAGCGTGCCCGGCGGCTTGAACCGGGGCGGATAGAAGCACGAGGCCAGGTGCAGCGAGAGCTGCGAGTTGTCCTCGTCGACGAAGGCGATCGACGCGTTGTGAACCTCCGACGAGGTGCCCCGGGCCTGCGTGTAGATCGACATGGTGAAGGCATACGCCACCAGCGCGAGCATCACCACGTCGCTCCGCAGGCTGCGGAGCTCCTTGACGCCGAGCCAGAAGATCGTGGCCAGCGACGGCATGCTCAGGCCTCCTGCCGGTGGAGGAGGAGCATCGCGATGGCGAGCAGCACGGGCACGAACGCGGCCAGGGCAAGGGCATCCGGGGCGAGGAGCCAGGCGTCGAGGCCCTTGGTGAAGGCCCCCACGCTGGCGTGCATGAAGTAGGTGGTGGGCCAGAGCGTGCCGACCACGCGGGCGTTGCCCTCGAGCGTGGAGACGGGCTGAAGGAGGCCCGAGAACTGCGTGGTGGGCAGCATCGTGAGGATCGCGGTCGCGAACACGGCCGCCACCTGGCTGCGGGTGAAGGAGGCCACCAGCAGTCCGATCGCGGTGGTCGCCATCACGTAGAGCAGGGCGCAGAGCGTGAGCATCCAGCCGCTTCCCTTGAGCGGCACGCCGAACACCGCCACCGCCATGATCGTGAGGATCATGTAGTTGATCATCGCGATCACGATGTAGGGGAGCTGCTTGCCCACGAGGAACTCCAGCCGCGTGGTGGGCGTGACGTAGAAGTTGACGATCGATCCGAGTTCCTTCTCGCGGACCACGCTGACGGCCGTGAGAATCGCCGGCAGGAGCACGAGCAGGAGCGGCGGGATGCTCGGCACGATGGCGTAGACGCTCTCGAACGACGGGTTGTAGAGGAAGCGGGGCTCGATCGCCGGGAGGCGGCGGACGACCGCGGGGCCCCGCGGGCTGCGGCGGAACTCGTCCTCGACGTGCAGCATCACCGTGCTGCTGGCGTACTGGGCGATCGTCTCGCCCCGGAACGGGTTGGCGCCGTCCACGATGGCGGAGACCTCCGGCGACGAGCCGCGGGCGAGGTCGCGGCCGAACTGGTCGGGCACCTGGAGGGCCAGCGAGATGTCGTTGGCCCGCAGGCGCCGTTCGAGGTCGTCCACGCCGGCGAGCTCCGGCCGGCGCAGGAAGGACCGCGATCCGGCGAAGGCGGCGAGCAGATCCCGGCTGGCGGGTGTGCGATCCTCGTCCAGCTCGGCGAACCGGATGTTCTCCACGTCGGTCGTGATCCCAAAGCCGAACACGAGCATCAGCAGGATGGAGCCGCCGAAGGCGAAGGCCAGCCGCACCGGGTCGCGGAGGATCTCGAGCGTCTCACGGTGGGCGTAGGCGAGCAGGCGGGCGAGGCCGGGGAGGGCGTGCGGGGGGGCGGGAGCGGGCGGGGCGGCAGGCACCGCCGCAGCCGGCACCGGCGGGTCGGTCGCCGCCCGATCCCGCTCGGCCGCGGCGATGCACGCGATGAAGGCCTGCTCGAGGTCGTCGCAGCCGCTGGCCGCGATCAGGGCGGCCGGGGTGTCGCAGGCGAGGACCGTGCCCGCGTGCATCAGCGAGATCCGGTCGCAGCGGAGCGCCTCGTTCATGAAGTGCGTGGAGATGAAGATCGTCACCCGCTGCTGCCGCGAGAGATCGACGAGGAGCTCCCAGAACTCGTCGCGGGCGACCGGGTCGACGCCCGACGTGGGCTCGTCGAGGATCAGCATCTCGGGCTCGTGGATCACGGCCACGGCGAGCGAGAGCCGCTGGCGGACGCCGAGCGGCAGCACCTCGGCGAGGTCGTCGAGGTGGGGGCCGAGGCCGAAGCGGGCCACCAGGTCGTCGATCCGCGAACCCGCCCGCTCGGCGGGCAGGTGGAACAGCCGGGCGTGGAGCCAGAGGTTCTGGCGGACGGTGAGTTCCGTGTAGAGCGAAAAGGCCTGCGACATGTAGCCGACCCGCCGCCGGGTGTCGGTGCCGTCGGCATCGACCCGCTCGCCGAACAGGAAGGCCTCTCCCTCGCTCGCC
Organism: Pirellulales bacterium; assembly: GCA_044337845.1. GTDB lineage: Bacteria > Planctomycetota > Planctomycetia > Pirellulales > UBA1268 > QWPN01. Next base: position 8,891 of record JBIIMU010000016.1, read on the forward strand.
GGCAGCAGGCCGGTGAGCATCTTCATCGTGGTCGACTTGCCGCAGCCATTGGACCCGAGGAACCCGAAGATCTCCCCGCGGTCGATCTCGAACGACACGTCCTTCACGGCGGTGAACGAGCCGAAGCGGCGGGTGAGATGGCGGGCGACGATGGCCGGCTCGCCGCCGCTGGCCGTGCGGGGCGGGATCACGAGCGGGCCCCCGTCGCCGCGCTGCTCGACCGGCAGGAGCGCCACGTACGCCTCCTCGAGCGATCGCGTGGCCGTGCGCCGCATCAGGTCGGCCGGCGTGCCGGTGGCCAGCACCCGCCCCGAGTCCATCGCGATCAGCCAGTCGAACCGGGCCGCCTCGTCCATGTAGGCGGTGGCCACGACCACGCTCATCCGGGGCCGGTCGCGGCGGATGTCGTCGATCAGCGTCCAGAACTGCTGCCGCGACAGCGGGTCGACTCCGGTCGTGGGCTCGTCGAGGATCAGCAGATCGGGGTCGTGCACGAGCGCCGTGCAGAGGCCCACCTTCTGCTTCATGCCACCCGAGAGCTTGCCGGCCGGCCGGTCGGGGAAGGGGCCCAGGCCGGTGGCGGCCAGGAGGCTCGCGATCCGCGCGGTCCGCTCCGCCCGCCGCTGCCCGAAGAGCCGGGCGAAGAAGTCGATGTTCTCGAAAACGCTCAGCTCCATCGACAGGTTCTTGCCGAGCCCCTGCGGCATGAAGGCGATCCGTGGGCAGACCGCGTTGCGGTGCCGGAGGTCGGCCATGTCGCCGCCGAGCACGGTCACGCGGCCCGACTGGATCCGCTTCGCCCCCGCCACGAGCCCGAGGAGCGTCGACTTGCCGACGCCGTCGGGCCCGATCAGGCCCACCATGCAGCCGGCCGGAATCGACACGTCGAGATCGCGGAGCGCCGCCACGGCGCCGAAGCGGTGGGTGAGCCCGGTCACCGACGCGACCACGTCCGTCCGAGAGTCCATGCCCGGCTCCGTCAGTGCGCGGCGGCCGGGGCCGCGGGAACCGCAGGCGTCTCGACGGGCTCGGCGGTGGCCGCGGCCGGCGGCGGCGGGAACGGCCGCTCCAGGTCGGCGGGCCAGGGGACGGTGTCGTCGAGCCTGACGAAGCCGACGCCGCGCAGGCCCGTCTTCACCCGGTCGATGTAGGGCGCGATCAGGTCCGGCGGGAACTGCAGCTTGACGCGAAACATCAGCTTGTCGCGTTCGCTCTTCGTCTCCACCTGTTTGGGCGTGAACTGGGCCTCCGGCGAGACGAAGCTCACCGTGGCGCGGCCCGCGTACTCGGGGCGAATGTCGAGGCGGATCCGCGCGTCGGCCCCGATCCGCACCCGCCCGGCGTCCTGCGCGGGCAGGAAGATCTCCATGAACACGTCGGAGAGATCGAGGAGCGTGACCGCCTTGCCACCCGCGGACAGCACCTCGCCCTCCTCCGCGAGCCGATAGAGCACCCGGCCGCGAACCGGCGACGTCAGCGTCGAGTCGGCGATCTGCGCCTGCACCCGCCGCACCTCCGCCCGCGCCACCTCCTCCGACTGCTCGACCGAGCGGAGCCTGGCCTTGGCCGCGTTGACGTTGGCGTCGGCCACCCGCAGCTTCGCCTCCTTCTCCTCGTATTCGTCACGGGTGATCGTCTTCGAACCGAGCAGCTTCTCCGCCCGGGTGAGCTGCTGCCGGGCGTAGAGCTGCTGGCTCTCCTGGCTGACGATGTCGGCCGTCACCTCGGCGGCCGACTCCTCGGCCTCCGCGATCTTCGCCTTCGCCTTGGCCAGTTCGGCCTCGAGCTCCGTCGTGTCCATCGCCACGATGACCTGGCCAGGCGCGACGAGATCCCCCTCCTTGACGGCGAGCGACTTGACGCGGCCGGCGTACTTGGCGGCCACGTCGACCTGGATCGATTCGATCCGGCCGTTGCCGGAGACGATGCCGACGGGCAGGGCGGCCGCCTGGCGTCGGGTCCATTCCTGCCAGGCGACGAACGCCGCGGCCGCCGCAACCACGAGGAGAAGGAGCCTGCCGACGATCTTGCTGCCCATACGTGTTCGCTCGGGGGACCGACCGGGCAGGTCGCTCCTGCCCCGGGGCTTCAGTATCGCCGATCCCCGGCGGGGCGGGTACCCGTGGCCGGATCCGGCCGGGGAGGTTCGGCACGCCACACGCCGGCGGTTTCGCTCTTGCCCCGGGGAGCCGCGGGCACGATGCTCGCCGCCCCCCCGGTCGGAGCGAGCATCCCATGGTGTCCAGCCAGATCTCTGCCGCGTTGCGTCGCCGCTGGTACGAGCCGCCACCGGTTCATGCGCTCCGCCGCCGCTGGCACGTGGCCCGACTTCGCCGCACGGGAAGGCGGCTGGTGTTCATCGCCGGCTGCGCCCGCAGCGGCACCTCGTTGCTCAAGCAGCTGATGGCGTGCTTCGCCGACACGGCGGTGTGCCCGCGGGAGCGACCGCTCTGGCAGTTCCTGGAGATGGCCGATCGGCCGGAGACGACGCTCGTGGTGAAGCGGACGGCCGAGTGCCATCGCGAACTCCAGCGCCTGCCTGTCGACGTGGACCTGATCTACTGCGTCCGTCATCCCTACGACTGCCTGACGAGCTCCCATCCGCAGACGCTCCATCTCCGGCCGTTCCACGTGACCCGCGGCCGCTGGCTCGCCGAGTACGAGGCGCTGGCCGGCCTGCGCCGCGAGCAGCCGCGGCGGCCGATCACCGTCGTTCGGTACGAGGATCTCGTGACGCGGCCCGACGACGTGCAGGCGGCGATCGCCGCGGCGGTCGGACTGCGGCCGCAGGAGCCGTTCTCGAGCAATCGGCTCGGCATCGAGATCCGGCCGGCATCGCTGGAGAAGTGGCGGCGGCGGCCGGAGTTGCGCGGGTATCTGGCCGGGCTCGACGCGGGCTGGCAGGCCGACATCGGCCGCTTCTGCGCGGAGTTCGGGTACGGACCGCCGGCGTCGCTGCGGTAGGCGGGTGGGTCTGGGGGATCCGGGCGGTCGTGTGGTGAGCTGGCCTCGCGGCGGCCGCGGGGCATTGCTACCCTCCCGCCCCCGGTCGGCGGCGGCGTCCCTCGTGCCGGGAGAAGGTGCATCCGTCCATGCTCGCCCGTCCCGTCATCTCGATCGTCACGCCGACGTTCAACCGGCGCGATGCATTGCTCCGCGCGGTGGCCAGCACGCGGGCGCAGACGTGCGTGGACTTCGAGCACATCATCGTCGACGACGCGTCGGATGACGGCTCCGCCGATGCCTGCCGGCAGCTCCGCGACCCGCGGGTCCGCGTGCACCGCTTCGAACGCCGGCAGGGGGCCAACGCCGCCCGGAACCAGGGCGTGGCGCTCGCCCGGGCCCCGGTGGTCACGTTTCTCGATTCCGACGACGAGTTCCTGCCGCAGCGGCTCGAGGGCGTGCTCGCGATCCTCGAGCAGGAGCCGGAGACCGACCTCGTGCTCAGCTCGTTTCGCGTCCGCCGGGGTGCGGACGACGTGGCGAGCATCAATCGCGACAACCACTTCGACGGCGCCTGGCTCGAGGAGCTGCTGATGTGGCATGCCCTCTATCTCGGCGGATCGAGCATCACGCTCCGCCGCGACGTGGCCCGGCGGTTTCCGTGGGCCCCGACCCTGCGGCGGATGCAGGATCGGGAGCTGCTCCTGCACCTCGCGGCGGCCCACGTGCCCGGGTCGACCGTGACCTGGGCGCGGGTCATCGATGCGGTCGACTGGATCAAGCACGAGTCGGCCGACTCGATCTCGGCGCCGGCCCGCGGGTTCGTGCACGCCCTCGGCGACCTGATGCGGCTCCATCCGGAGCTGATGGCCAGGCACGGGCTCGCCGTGCGCTACCAGGTGGTCCGGCATCTCAAGACCCAGCTCGGGCTCCGCAGCCCCCGCGCCGCGGCCGAGACCCTCCTCGAGAACGCCCGCGTGCCCCACTTCCGGTTCTCGCTTCCGGCGCTGGTCGCCGCCTACTGGCAGGGCCGCGCGATCCGCCGCCAGATGATTCGCACGGGCCTCAGCGGCACCGTGCCGGTCGCGCCGCACGAAATCCGCCCCGTGCCGCGCGCCGTATCCCGCGCCGCCTGATCGCCCCCCACGTCCCGCTCGAGGAGAAGTCGCCATGATCGCCGCCGCCCGCACCGACGAGATCGTCGCCAGCATCGTGATCGAGTGGGAGAACATCCAGCTGGCGGAGGCCGACCGCTGCTCCGCCATGCTCGCGGAGCTGACGCGGCAGATCGCGGCGTATCCCGGCCAGCCCGCCGCCGGGGCGCGGGATTTCGAGATCCTCGTGATCTTCGACGACCACAAGATCTCCGCCGCCGGCGTCCGCGAGTTCGTGGCGTCGTGCGTGTCGGCGTTTCCGGATCGAGCCGACGTGCGGTTCATCCCGGGCAGCGGCCGCGGCTACTACGAGCAGAAGAACCTCGGGGTCGCGGAGGCCCGGGGCCGCGTCGTCGTGTTTCTCGACAGCGACGTGATTCCGGAGCCGGGCTGGCTGCCCGGGCTGCTCGGCTCGTTCGCCGATCCGGCCGTCGAGGTGGTCTGCGGCAACTGCTACCTCGACACCGGCGACCTCGTGTCGAAGTCGCTGGCACTCGCGTGGTTCTTTCCGCTCCGCGACGGCCGCGAGGTTCTCGCCCGCCAGGATTCGTTCTTCGCCAACAACGTCGCGTTTCGTCGGGAGGTGGCGGTTCGCTACCCGTTCGTTCCGCTGGAGGGCACGTCGCGGGGAGCCTGCCGACTGCTCGCCCGCCGGCTCACGGAGGACGGCCGCGGACTGTTCGTCAACACCGCGGCCCGCGTCAGCCATCCCGCGCCCAACGGCCTGCGGCACCTGCTGCTCCGCGGCCTCGCGCAGGGCCGCGACAATCTCCTCTTCGACAGGACCATCGGCCGGGGCGCCGCCGGGGCCTCCCTGACGCGGGCGGTGCGGATGCAGACCCGGGCCTGGAAGCGGATCGTCAGGCACCGCCGCACGGTCGCCCTCGGCGTGCTCGGCGTGCCGGCGGCGCTGGCGATCGCCTCGATGTACTACGCCTGCTACGCGGTCGGCGATGCGGCGACCCGCGTGGCGCCGGGGTGGGCAGGTCGGCACCTCCGGGTCTGACGAGCGATGTCGGACTCCAAGGGCATGCTGCTGTTCCGGCGGGACTTCCACGGGCTCACCGGCGGTCACCTCAAGGTCTGGCACTACTTCCGGCACGCCCTCGAGTCGCGGCGGTTCGTGCCCCGGGTGTTCCTCACGCCCGCCTCGGAACGCGGGCCGGAGAATCCCTGGTGCGGCGGCGCGGAGCCGGCCCTCGGCGCCTGGAACCCGGCGGCCGCGGCCGCGGTGTTCGTGGCCGGCCTCGACTGGATCGACGTGCCCGATCCGTGTCCGGCGCCCGTGATCAATCTCGTGCAGGGCGTGCGGCACGCCACGGCGGACGACCCCCGCCGGCGGTTCCTCGCCAGGCGGGCGGTCCGCATCTGCGTGAGCGCGGAGGTGGCCGACGCGATCCGGGGCACAGGCGAGGTGAACGGCCCCGTCCACGTGATTCCGAACGCACTCGACCTCGCCGACCTGCCGCCGGCGCCGGCCGACCGGGACATCGACGTGGTCGTCGCCGGCCTGAAGAATCCCGCCCTGGCCCGCGGCGTGGCCCGCGAACTCGTCGCCGCCGGCCTGCGGGTGGAGTGCCTGATGGCTCCGCTGCCCCGGCCCGAGTTCCTGGCGAAGCTCGGCCGCGCGCGGGTGGCGGTGACCCTGCCGCTGGAGTGCGAGGGCTTCTTCCTGCCCGCCCTGGAGGCGATGGCGATGGGCTGCCTCGTGGTCTGCCCCGACTGCGTCGGGAACCGGGGCTTCTGCCGCGACGGCGAGACCGCCTTCCGACCCGCGGCCACCCTCGACGCGCTCGTCGCCGCCGCCCGGGCCGCGGTCGCGGCCGATCCGGCGGCGGCGCGGGCGCTGCGGTCGGCGGCCGCGGCGGAAGTCGAACGACACGGTCTCGATCGGGAGCGACGGGCGTTCCTCGCGATTCTCGACGGCGTGTGATTCCCGCGGCCGCAGGCCGCCTGGCAGCGAGACGACGACGCATGGACATCATCCTCACGGGCATCGCCCGCTCCGGCACGACCCTGACGTGCGCGCTGCTCAACCGGCTGCCCGGCACCGTCGCGCTCCACGAGCCGATGAACCCGGCGGACCTGGTCGGCCTCGACCCGGCCACCGTCTACCTCGACCGGATCGCCGCCTTCTTCGCGTCCCAGCGGGCCTCGCTCCTGGCCGAGGGCACGGCGGTGAGCAAGGCACGCGACGGCAAGGTGCCCGACAATCCCTTCGAGAAGCCGCCGGCCGGATCGGCGCTGCGGCCCTCCACGGTGGACAACCAGAGCGTGCGGTTCGACAAGCAACTCGCCCCGGGGTTCCGCCTCGTGGTCAAGCATCCGAACCTGTTCACCGGCACGCTGCCGGCGCTGCTGACGCGGTATCCGTGCTTCGCGGTGATCCGCAACCCGCTCGCGGTGCTCCTCTCATGGCACACGATCCAGGCGCCGGTGAATCGCGGCCGCCTGCCCTTCGGTGAGGCGTTCGACCCGGCGCTCGCGGCCGCGCTCGATGGCGAGGCCGATCGGGTGAGTCGACAGCTCATCCTGCTCCGCTGGTACTTCTCCCGCTACCGCAGCCTGCTGCCGGCGGACCACGTGATCCGCTACGAGGAGCTCGTCGCGTCGGGTGGCCGGGTCCTGGCGGTGATCGATCCCGAGGCGGCGTCGCTCGCGGAGCCGCTCGAGAGCCGAAACCGCAGCACGCTGTACGACGCGACGCTCGTCAGGGACCTCGCCGGCCGGCTGCTCGCCGAGCACGACATCGCCACGGGGTTCTACCCGGCTTCGGCGATCGAGCAGCTGCGCGACGCCTGGCTCGCCTGACCGCGTGGGGAACGCCGGCCGCGGCCCGAGCCGGCCGCGGCGAGGGCCCACCGGGGCGGTGAGGCGGTCACCGGACCGGTGAGAGGGGCCGCTGGCCCGGTGATTTCCGGGGTTTTCGGCGGGTTTTCGGGGGGAAGCGCCCGAATCGGCCCACCGGGATGGTGATTCGGCCGGGGGGCCGGTTTCGTCGC
>JBIIMU010000017.1:0-15965 GCA_044337845.1 Pirellulales bacterium
CCGTGCCCCGGGAGCCGGCGTATGCCGCCAAGCGGAGCCACGATGGCGAAGCGCCGGCGGCATCCGAGTGAGCCGAGGCCACGATGGCCGAGGCGAACGGCCGGCGACGGGGCACGGGCAGCCCCGAGCCTCACAGACGGCCCCGCCTCAGGTCCGCATCGCTCACGCGACGCCGGCTTCCGAAAGATCCAAGCCGGGCGTCAGCCCTCGGCCGGGCCCTCGGCGGCCTCGCGGTCGCTCGACCAGCCGACCCGCTTCTTCGAGAGGCCGATCTTCCGCTCGTCGGTGTCGACGCGGAGGATCTTCACCTCGAGCGGATCGCCGATCTTCACGACGTCTTCGGCGTTCTCGATCTTGTCCTCGGAGAGTTCCGAGATGTGGAGCAGGCCCTCGAGGCCGTCCTCCAGACCCACGAACACGCCGAAGTTGGTGATCTTCGTCACCTCGCCCTTGACCACGTCGCCGGCCTTGTAGCGCTTGGGGATGTCGGTCGTCCACGGGTCGTCGGCCATCTGCTTGAGGCCGAGGGCGATCCGCCGCCGCTGCTGGTCGACCGAGAGCACCTTGCACTCGACCTCCTGCCCCTTCTCCAGCATCTCGCTGGGATGGGTCACCTTCCGCGTCCACGACATGTCGGTCACGTGGAGGAGACCGTCGATGCCGTCGTTGATCTCGATGAAGGCGCCGTAGTTGGTGAGGTTTCGCACCACGCCCTTGACGATCGCGCCCGGCGGGTAGTCGGCCGCCACCTTCTCCCAGGGATTCTGCTGGGTCTGCTTCATGCCCAGCGAGATTTCCTGCTTTTCCTTGTTGATGGCGAGCACCACCACCTCGACCTCGTCGCCCGGCTTGACGAGCTCCGACGGGTGGCTGACCCGCTTCGTCCAGCTCATCTCGCTGATGTGCACGAGCCCCTCGACGCCGTCCTCGAGCTTCACGAAGGCGCCGTAGCTCATCACGTTGACCACCGTGCCCATGCAGACGGTGCCCACCGGATACTTGTCGGCCACCTTGGCCCACGGGCTGGCGGTCCGCTGCTTCATGCCGAGGGCGATCTTCTCGCGCTCGCGGTCGATGTGCAGCACCTGCACCTCGATCTCCTGGTCGATCTGCACCATCTCGCTGGGATGGCCGATCCGGGCCCAGCTCATGTCGGTGATGTGAAGCAGGCCGTCGATGCCGCCAAGGTCCACGAACGCGCCGAAGTCGGCGATGTTCTTGACCACGCCGCGGCGGACCTGGCCCACCTCGAGCGTCTCCATGAGCTGCTTCTTCCGCTCGGCCCGCTCCTGCTCGATGAGGGCGCGGCGAGAGACCACGATGTTGCGCCGGGCCTCGTCGATCTTGAGCACGAGGCACTGGATGCAGCGGCCGCAGTAGTCGCCGATGTCGGCCGGGCGGCGAATGTCGACCTGGCTGGCCGGCAGGAACACGTTGACACCCGAGATGTCGACGAGCAGGCCACCCTTGATCTTCCGCGTGACGAAGCCGGTGACCACGTCGTTCTCGTGGACGCTCTCCATGACGCGGAGCCAGTCCTCGATCCGGCGGGCCTTCCGCTTCGAGAGCGTGATCAGGCCGCGCTGCTCCTCGAGCGAGCCGTCCTCGAACTCCTCGAGCAGCACCTTGACGGTGTCACCCACCTGCGGCGGCGGCTCGGTCTCGTCCCACTCGTTCCGCGGAATGTGGCCTTCGCTCTTGTAGCCCACGTCGACCAGCACGAACTCGTCGTCGACCCGCAGCACCCGCCCCTCGAGCACCGAGTTGACCGCGAGCGTCGCGGCCGCCACCGAGTACTCCCCCTCGGGGGCTCCCGCCATGGCCAGTTCGAGTTCCTGATCGAGTTCGTCTCCGGTCTCCAGTTCGCGGATGAGATTGCGGTTGACCATGCGTGGGGGTTTTCGGGGAAAAGCGGGGTTAGGGGGGATGGAACGGGCGCGGGCCACGGGGAAATCGAGCCTCGCAGCATACCAGCCGACCACGCCCGGAACAATCGAGCATGCCCTGCGCCGCCGCCGCAGGCTGCCCGACCGATCGACGCGGGCGGACGGCTGGCCCGCCGGCCGGAGACCTGCCGATCCCTCCGGGCGGAGGAATCGTCATGGCCGCTCCGCTCGCCCCCCCGCCGGACGCCCGCAGGGCCTCGCTCGGGCTCGCCCTGGCGCTGCTCGTGGCCCTGCCGGCCGCCGGGCAGTTTCTCGAGACCGACCACGCCCCCGGGTCGGCGGTGCCGCGGCTGGGCGACGCCCGCACCCAGCGGTACCGCGTGGGCCTCTCGGTGACGGCCGACGGCGGCGCCTGCCGCGGGATCTATGCCACGCTCCCGGTGCCGCGGGACTGGCCCGAGCAGAAGGTGCGGATCGTCGAGGAAGACGTGACGCCGCTGGTGAAGACGCTCCGCTACCGCGAGCTCGGCGACGTGAAGCAGCTCGTGGTGGAGATCCCGGAGCTGCCGGCCGGGCACCAGGCGCGGGCGATCGTGACGTTCGAGCTCGAGCGGGCCGCGATCCTGCCCCCGGAAGACACCTCCGGCCTCCGGCAGCCCGACAAGCCCGACCGCAGCCTCCGAAACCATCTCGGCTCCAGCGCCTACATCGAGGCCCGCGACCCGAAGATCGTGAAGCTCGCCCGCGAGGTGACCCGCGACCTCGACGGCTGGAAGAAGGTCGAGGCCATCTACGACACGGTCCGCGACAAGGTGGAATATCGCAACGGCGAACTGAAGGGCGCACGGCGGGCCCTGGTGGACGGCTGGGGCGACTGCGAGGAGCTCACCTGCCTGTTCATCGCGATGTGCCGCGCCGAGGGCATCCCCGCCCGCACCGTCTGGGTCGAAGGGCACTGCTACCCGGAGTTCTACCTCGTGGACACCGCCGGGGCCGGCCACTGGTATCCCTGCCAGGCCGCGGGCACGCGGGCCTTCGGCTGCATGCCCGACCAGCTCCCGATCCTGCAGAAGGGCGACGCGTTCCGCGACCCCGACCGGCCCACGAAGCCGCTCCGCTACGTGTCGGAGTTTCTCAAGGGCGCCGCCGTCACGAAGGGCTCCGAGCCGGTCGGCCAGCCCCGCATCACCTGGATCCGCGAGGGAGCCTGACGGGGCTCACTCGGCGCCGGCGGGAATCGCCGCGTCTTCCCCGATCGGACGGCCGAACTGGTCGCGCAGCACCGGCGTGAACCACCGCGGCGCGATCGGGATGCCGGCCTCCTTCCAGGCCGTCTCGAGGCGATCGCCGGCGAGCCGCACGATCTTCTCGCGACCGCGGCCCACGAGCGTGGAGCGGTCGGCCCAGGGCGTCACCGGTCCGTCGAACCCAGCCGCCTTCGCCTGGGCGAGCACGGCGCCCATCGGGATCACGCCCGTGTCGCCGGGCATCAGGCGATGCGTGTGGTTCATCTCGGCCGCCGCGACGTCGCGGGGAGCGTCGGAGAGCCGCACCTCCACGAGCCGACCCTGCGGCACGCGGGCGATCATCTCGAGCGGCTCGCCGGTGACGTGCAGCGCCCACGCGTCGGCGATCGCGCCGACCCGGTCGTGGGCCACCGCCACCAGCCCGAGCAGGCCCTCGAAGGTGTGGATGAACTGGTGCGTCTTGCCCTCGCGGGCCTCCGCCTCGGGCCGGATGTTCAGGCCGAGCATGATGCCGTGCGGGGCGAGCAGGTCGCCCACGTCGTTGAGCCGCTTGCGGTACAGCTCGAAGAAGTCCTTGAACGAATGCTCGTCGGACGCCGGCGCCACGGTGGTCACGGCGCGGGCCGCCTCGGCAGCCGCGGCCAGCTCCAGCCGCTTGGGGAGCGCCGCCAGCTGCTCCTTGTAGTCCGCCTCGTCGGCGGCGAGATCGAGCGGCAGGTGGAAGGTGCCGCTCTTCAGCCGGGCGCTCACCATCAGGCGGCGGGCATGCGGAACGCCGAACGCCTCGGCCTGCTGCTGGAAGTCGAGCAGGTCGATGTCCATGGCGTCGAAGCCGAACGACAGGGAGAGCTCGATCAGTTCGCTGGGACGTCCCGAGAGGGGCAGGCCGACGGTGCTGAGGTTCCGAAACATGCGGACGAAACTCCCCGTGCGGGGCTCCGGGTTGGAATGAGGCGGGTCGGCGAGTATGACTGACGCCCGCCTCCATGGGAAGCGCCTCGGCCGATGTCCATTCTTGAAGCGGTCGTGCTGGGCGTGGTGCAGGGACTGACCGAGTTCCTGCCGGTTTCCAGCACCGCCCACCTCCGAATCGTGCCGGCGGTGTTCGGCTGGGCCGACCCGGGGGCCGCGTTTTCCGCGGTCCTCCAGACGGGCACCCTCGCGGCGATCGTGCTGGCCATGCGCCGCGACCTGGCCGACCTGGCCGCGGGCTGCCTGCGGGCCCTCCGCGCCGGCCGGCCCCTCGGCACGCCCGAGGCGCGGCTCACGGCCCTGATCGCCGTCGGCACGGTGCCGATCGTGGTGGCCGGATTCGCCTTCCGCAGCCTGATCCGCGGCGAGGCCCGCCGGCTGGAGGTGGTGATCTCGGCCCTCCTCGCCGCCACGATCCTGCTCATGGCCGCGGAGCTGATCACGGCCCTCCGCGGGCGGCACGGGCGGGGCGGCGGCCGCGACGGGCTCGGCGCCATCCGGCCCGGCGATGGGCTCACGATGGGGCTGGCGCAGGCGCTCGCGCTGATCCCCGGCACGTCGCGGAGCGGCGTGACGATCGCCGCCGGGATGCTGGCGGGCCTCGACCGCCGCACGGCCGCACGGTTCTCGTTTCTGCTCTCGCTGCCCGCCGTGGGGGCCGCCGCGCTGCTCGAGGCCTGGCAGCAGCGGCACGAGATTCTCGGCAGCGGGCCGGCCGTGGCGGCGCTCGCGGCGGGCACGCTGGCCGCCGCGGTCGTGGGCTACGCGTCGATCCGCTGGCTGCTCGGCATGCTCACCGGCCACACGCTCTGGCCCTTCATCGCCTACCGGATCGCGCTGGCGACCGCCCTCGCAGCCGCGCTCGCCTCGGGCTGGATCGCGGTCCCCGCGACCTGACCTCCCACCGCGTCGGGCCCTTCCCATGCACCCCGCCACGCCCGCCGACGTCGTGCCGCCTGCCCCGGCGCGGCGGCTCGCGGGCCCGCTCACGGCGGCCGCGGTCGGCGTGCTGCTCGGCTCCGCGGCCGGATTCCTCGGCGGCTGGCACTGGCTGCTCGACCTCACCACGCACTTCCGCTGGTACTGGTTCCTGCTGGCCCTCGGAGGCCTGGCGCTGGCGGCGGCCCTGCGCCGGCCGGCCGCGGCGCTGCTCTGCGCCGCGGCGCTGGTGATCAACGCCCGGGACCTCCTGCCCTACTGGCTGCCGGCGCCGCCGGCGGCCGCAGCCGCCGATCGCCGGCCCGTGCGGCTCGCGGTGATGAACGTGCACCGCGTCAATCGCACCACGGCGGCCGCGCTCGACCACGTCCGCAGCCGGCGGCCCGACGTGCTCGCGGTGCTCGAGGTCGACGACCGCTGGGCGACGGCGCTCGCCGATCTCGCCGACGTGTTCCCGCACCGGATGATCGTGCCGCGGCCCGACAACTTCGGCATCGCGATCCTGTCGCGGTGGCCGCTGGCCGACACGCGCGTGGCCGAGTTCACGGCCACCGGGTATCCCAGCCTCGTCGCCACCGTGCGGCACGAGGCCGGCGACTTCCGGTTCATCGCCACGCACCCCTACCCGCCGTTCGACGGACCCGCGACGTTGCAGCTCGTCGCGCATCTCGACGGCGTCGCCGCCGAGGCCGCGGCCTCGACGATTCCCTGCGTCGTCGCGGGCGATCTCAACGCCACCCCGTGGTCGCGGGGCTTCCGCCGCCTGGTCGCCGCCGCCGGGCTCCGCGACACGGCGCTGGGGCTCGGCGTGCCCGGCACCTACCACGCGGGACTGCCCGCGCCGCGGATCCCGATCGACCACGTGCTGGTGCCGGCCGGGAGTGTCGTGCTCCGCCGCGGCGTCGGCCCGGCCGTCGGCTCCGACCACTTCCCGGTGGAGGCCGACGTGATCCTGCCGTGAGCGAGCCCCGCGCCGTCAGGTGGCGGGCTCGAGCGCGGCGACGTCCATGCCGAGCCGCTTGAGCTTCTTGTAGAGCGTCGTGCGGTTGATGCCGAGCTCGCGGGCGGCCACGTCGCGCCGCCAGCCGGCGCGTTCGAGCGCCGCCACGATCAGCTGCCGTTCCGGCTCCGCCAGCGCCTGCTTGAGCGGCGCGGCCTGGCGGGGATCGGCGGCGGCGCCGAGCACCGCCGCCGGCAGATCGCCCGCCTCGATCAGGCTGCCCCGGCCGAGAAACACCCCCCGCTCCACGGCGTGCTGCAGCTCGCGGACGTTGCCCGGCCAGGCGTGCGCCAGGAGCGCCTCGACCGCAGCGGGCGTGAACCCGTCGACCGGCCGGCCCGCGCGGGCCGCGGCGGCGCGGAGGAAGTGGGCGGCCAGCATCGGGATGTCGCTCGTCCGCGCCCGCAGCGGCGGCATCTCGATGGCCACCACGTTGATCCGCCAGAAGAGATCGGCGCGGAAGCGGCCCGCGGCCACCAGAGTCGCGAGGTCCTCGTTGGTCGCGAGCACCACGCGGGCATCGACGCAGTGCGTGCGGCCCCCGCCGACCGGCTCGAATCGCATGTCCTGGAGCACCCGCAGGAGCTTCACCTGCATCGCCGGCGACGCGGTCGCGATCTCGTCGAGGAAGATGGTGCCGCCGTCGGCCTGGAGAAACCGGCCGTCGCGGTCGCCGGTGGCCCCGGTGAAGGCCCCGGCCACGTGGCCGAAGAGCTCGCTCTCGAGCAGCGACTCGCTGAGGCTCCCGCAGGCCACCTCGACGAAGGGCCCGCCGCGGCCGCTCCGCTCGTGGATCTCGCGGGCGAGCAGCGACTTGCCGGTGCCGCTCTCGCCGGTCACAAGCACCGTGGCCGGCGTCGTCGCCACCCGCGACACGACGTCGAGGATCCCGGTGATCGCCGGGTGCGCGCCGAGCACGCTGCCGGACGCGGACGACCGGCCCGCGGCGGCGAGGACGGCGGCGAGCGCGGCGTCGAGGGCCGCGAGGACCGCCGCGTCGGCGGCGGGCACGGCGAGTGTGGCATCGGCCCAGGCTGCGGCGGCCAGGGCGGCGGAGGCGGGCACCGCCGCCACGATGCCGGCGGCCGGAGCCGCCGCGCGGACGGCGTCGGCCACGCTGCGGGCCCCGTGGTCGGGAAGGCCGGCGTCGACGATGCAGGCCGACCAGCCGCCGCGGCCGGCGGCCCGCACTCCCTCGGCCGCCGATCCCGCGGCCACGGCGTGATGCCCGAGGCCGCAGAGCCACTGGGCGAGCGCCGAGGCCGACCGCCGGTCGTCGTCCACGACGAGGATCCGGGCGAGGCGCGGCAGGGCGGAGTCCGGGCGGGCGGTCATGCGGGGCTCGCGGGCGGGGAAGGCGGGGACCGGAAAAGTCCCCACAGGTCTTTAGGTCGCATTTCGGCGACGGCAAAGTCGCCGCAGGGCGACGTTCTTGCCGGACCGGCACGCGCGGCCCGACCCCGTCGGCACGACCGTCACCACCGCACCACGGGAGCCCGCCGCTCAGCGGTTCGCGGGTGGTTCGGCGCCGGGGTCGTCGTGGTTGACGTCGCCCAGCGCCACCGCGTCGGCGATCCGGTCCGCGGCCGGACCGAGCAGGATCTCCCGCTTCTCGAAGAGCGCCTCCGGATCCTGGTCGAGCATCCGGATCCGCCGCTTGCGGAACGAGAAAAACGCGACCACCGCCAGGGCGATCGCCGCCACCACGATCACGACCGTGGTGGCCCCGCGTTCGACCAGTTGGATCAGCCCGGTGATCCGCTCGCCGAACAGGTATGCCAGGCCGAAGAAGCCGCCGATCACCACCGACGCACAGATGAAGTCGGCGAACAGGAACCAGCGGTACTTCACCCGCAGCATCCCGGCGGTGAGATAGAAGGGGCTGCGGAGCCCGACCAGGAAGCGGGCCACGAAGAACGCCATGATGCCGTGCTTCTTGATGAGCGCCTCGATCGTCCGCTCCCGCTCGGGCGTGAGAAAGCCCGACCACCACGGATGCTCGCGGAGGATGCGGGCCCCGAAGAAGCGGCCGATGCCATACATCAGGCTGTCGCCGAGCAGCGCGCCCACCATGCAGGCCGGGAGGGCGTAGTACCACTTCAGGCCGTCCTTCACCCGGCTCGCCACGCCCGCGGCGACGATCGGCACCTCCTCGGGAATCGGCAGCCCGATGCCCGTGAGGGTGAGGAACAGGATGATCCCCAGGTAGGAACCCCGCTCGATCCAGTCCAGCATGATGGCGGGGGTGGCGGTGAGGGACGGGCGCGAAGGGCGTGACCGTCCGACGCCTGGTGCACGAGGTCGGGCCCGCCGCGGGGAAGTCTACCGCGCCACCCCGAGACGGTCAGGGCCGCTTCCCGGCGTCGGCGGCGACGGTGACGCGGTCGATCACCAGCCCCGGCTCGGGCTCCACCTCGACCTCGTCGGGGGCGAGGTTCGCGATCACCACCCGCGGGGCGTGCCCGGCGGGCAGCACGAGGATCGCCCCGCTCGCCCCGGCCGCGACCACCGTCTCGAGGCCCGCGGCTCCGAGCACGAACAGCGCCGTCGCGAGCGCGTCGGCGTCGGCGGCCGACGCCGCGATCACCGTCGCCGACACCACGCCCTCCGCGGGGAGGCCCGTGCGCGGATCGAGGATGTGACCGATGCGGCGGCCGCGGTCGATGAAGAACTGCGTGCCCGAGCCGCTCGTGCCGAGCGCCCCGTCGCGAAGCGCGATCGTGGCGAGCCGCCGGCCGGGCCGCAGCGGATGCCGGAGCCCAACCCGCCAGCCGCGGCGGCCGCCGACCGCCGGGCCCTGGGTGCCGCGGGCCGCCACGCTGCTCTGGCCGCCGTGCACGAGGCAGCTCGGCACTCCGCGGCTGGCGAGCAGCGCCAGCGCGCGATCGAGCGCCCAGCCCTTTCCGATCGCGCCCGGATTGAGCTCCACGCCGGGGCGGAGAAACCGCACCCGGCGGCCGGCGTCGTCGAGCTCCACGTGCCGCATGCCGGAGGCGGCGACCGCCGTCGCGAGGGCATCCGGCTCGGGCACGCGGCCCTCCCGCCGCTGGAAGCCCCAGGCGCGGACGAGCGCCCCCGATGCGAGGTCGAACGCGCCGCCGGTGACCGCCGCGAGCTCGCGGGCTCGCGCGAGCAGGTGCCAGGTGTCGGCCGACACGTCGACCCAGCCTGCCGCGGCCGCGGCGTTGATCCGCGAGAGCTCGCTGTCGGGGCGGTAGATGCTCAGCCGCTCTTCGACCAGATCGACGAGGTCGAGCGCGTCGACCGCCACTTCGGTGTCGCCCGGCACCTCGCCCGCGTTGAAGGCCACCTCGAAGCGGCAGGCCATCGCCTCGCGGCCGACCACGAGCGTGTGGAGGTCGTCGGCCATGCCTACCGCGGCGCGAGGCCGCGATCGAAGGCGTCTTGGTCGCGGCGGAAGAGCGCGAGCTCGCTCTCGAACCGCTCCGGCGAAATCGTGTAGACGGGCCGCTCGTCGGTGTGCGAATGGCAGTGGGCCACGAGCAGCCGGTAGAGAAACTTGAACAGCTGCCGCGGCACCCGCAGCGACCGCAGGCCGTCGATCAGCCGCCGCTGGTCGATGGCGGGGTCGAAGAGCTGGGCGAGCGTGGCGGGGGGCGTGCCCACGCTCGCGGCCTTCACGCGGGTGGAGGCGATGTCGTAGAGCGTCTCGCCGGTCCACTCGAGCGACGGCACGAGGTTCTGCTTGTCGAGCCGCGCCCGCTGGTGGAAGGCCTCGGTCTCCCGCTCGATGAAGCCGTAGAGCTCGCGGGGCAGGAGCAGCTTGAAGCCCAGCCCCGGCACCTTGAGGAACTTGTTGTCGAGCATCGGCCAGATCACCTGCCGCATCCGCTCGGCCGAGCCGTTGATCAGGTCGGGCTCGTCGAGGCGATCGACGATCACCACCCAGCCCGACCAGCCGAGCGCCGCCAGCACGCCCTGGAACTTGGCGAGCAGCTCGTAGCGGTCGTCGCTGCGGGGATGCGCGGGCAGCGGCTGCCCCGCGAGATCCACCTCGGGCATCGTGGCCAGGGCCCGGGCGAGCTGGCCCAGCGTGCGGTTGCCGCTCCGCATGCTGCCCACGATCCGCCAGGCCCGCCACGCCCCGCGGAGCTTCCGCCACACCAGCGGCAGCCAGCAGCCCGCGAGGATCGCCCACGGCCACCACGCCGCGGCCCAGCCGAGCTCGCCGCGAAGCCCGGTGACGATCGCGGCCACCACGAAGGCCAGGGTGGCGGCGGCGGCGAGCAGCCGGGGCCAGTCGGCGAGCACCGTGCGGTAGCCGACCCGGCGGCGCAGCCGGCCCCATCGCGTCGGAAACGACTCCGCGGTCGACTGGTCGTAGCAGGCGGCGAGCAGGGCGAGGTCGCGGGCCTGGGGCCTCGTGAGGCGGGGCAGCCGGGTCGCGTCGCCCACCAGCCGGGTCACGAGCTGCGTGACCGAGAGCGTGAGGATCGCGTCCATGTGATCCCAGAGCTTCCACTGCCCGAGCGTCTTCTCGACCGCGCGGCCGTTGCCGGCGCGGCTCACGAACCGGTCGAGGAAGGGATTGAAGTCGTCGTACAGCACGACGAACGTGCGGGCGTCGGGATGCGACTCGTTGTGCCGCTCGTACTGCCGGACCATCTGCAGCTTGAGCGCCGTCTTGCCCGAGCCCTTCTCGCCGAACACGATCGCGGTGCTCGGGTCCGACGGATCGCCGTAGACCTTGTCCCACGAGGGATGGAACGTGGTCTCCAGGCAGGTCCGCTTGAAGACGGTGTCGTTCTGTGCGTCTTCCTCGGCGAACGGGTTGCCCGCGATGCCGTGGTGCTCGAGGAACTCGTGGACCTTCATCGCAGGTCGGGACTCCGCTGGATGGTGGGGCCGGTCACTTCGTCGCCGGCACCATGCCCTCGACCATCTTCCGGAAGCCGTCGGCGTGCTTCTCGACCGTGGCCCCGGGGCCGTAGAACTTCAGGAAGTAGTTGCCGTCGGGCCCCTCCACGATCGCGGCCAGCATCCGGTAGCCGGGCCGCTCGATCGTCTGGCCGCCGGCGAACGGGCCGCCCGGCGAGTCCTTGTAGGTGCCGGCGATGTCCACGAGCGTGACGTCGCGGCCGGCTACCTTCAGCTTCTTGACGGCCGACTTGTCCTTCGTGCTCGAGCCGTCGGGCTGGGCGAACTGCCCGTACCACCGCTCGATGTTGGCCTCGACCGATCCGCCGGCGCCCATCACCGTCATCCGCCCCGGGGCCAGCGCGGCTCCGTCGGCGGCCGCCCCTTCCGACGGAATCGCGAACTCCGTCTCCACGATGCCCGACTTCGGCTGCACCCGCTGCCATCCGGCGGGAGCGTCGAGCGCGATCGCGCCGTCGGCGATCGTGAACACCGTCGCGGCCTCGGCGACGGCCGGCTGGGCCTGCGTCGGCACCGCGATCAGACCGACGGCCAGCGCGATCACCGCAGCGGCGGCGGTGCGAACGAAACCAGGGGCGGTGGGCATGCGAACCTCGGCGAGGGGAGGAACGTGAAGCGGACTCGGGGTGAGGGTAGCACACCGGCGGCCCGTCTGCTCACCGCCGGCCGGGCCCCGGAAACGCCGCTGGAAAGCGTTCCGGAAACGCCTCGCCGATCGGCTTCCATCCGGGCCAGTCCGACCGCCACACCACCTCGCGGCCGGTGGCCTGCCCGGAGTCGAGCCAGGCGAGCATGTCGGGCTCCCGGAGCGCGGCGGATGGCTGCCCGCCCGGGATGGCGAAGTACCAATACAGCACGTCGCCGGCGTCGCCGTCATCGTCCTCGTCGATCTGCAGATCGGCCGTCGGGTCGGGATCGATCTGGAGCGTGTCGCCGGCTGCGAAGAGGAGCAGTTCGGGGAGGCCGGCGGCGGCGGCCGGGTCGAGCGACACGATCGTCGCCAGCGTTGGGGCGGCGGCCGCCACGGCCCCGGTCTCCCGCGGCGTGGGCTCGGTCTCCCTGGGCGTGGCCTCGGTCTCCAGCGGGGCGGCCGCGGCCACCGCGACGGGCGCCGGCGCCGCCGCTGGGTGGGGAATCCGAAACCGCGCCCCGCACGTCGGACAAATCCCCTTCTTGCCGGCCAGGTAGTCCTTGACCTTCATCCGGTGACCGCTCGGGCAGGAGACGACGATTCCCATGGTCCTGGCGCGGTCTCGAGGGGGGGAGCGACTGCAGGATTCTCCGGGGCGGGCCCGGCGCGGGCAAGCCGCGTGCCATCCTTGTGAAGCAAACGCCGGCGGCGTACGCTCCCCCTACCTTGCGGTGATGTCAGTCATCACCGGGCCGCACTCCCCCTTCGGAGCATCAGTCGCCATGCCGCGGCGCGAGTCCCCCAACGCCCCGTCCGAGTCCCCGGAGCAGGAGGAAGACCGCGGCCCGGTCGAGTTCGCGATCGTCGGCGACCTCACCGACAACGAGGGGGAACTGACCGATCGGCTGCTCGGAATCCCCCCCGGGGGCGAGTGCACGATCTACTTCGACTCGCCGGGCGGCAGCCCCTACTGCGCGATGTCACTCGTGAGCCTGCTGCGGCTCCGCGACGTCCGCGCCACCGCCGTGGTCACCGGGGAATGCTCGTCGGCCGCGCTCTGGCCGTTCGCGGCCTGCGGCCGCCGCGTCGTCACGCCCTACAGCGTGTTTCTCTTCCATCCCATGAAGTGGCAGAGCGAGGAGCACATCGGGATCCGCGAAGCGGCCGAGTGGTCGCGTCACTTCGCCGACCTCGAGCGCGAGATGGACGTGCTCCTCTGCAACCTCTTCGGCCGCTCGACCGACCTGATCACGGAGTGGATTCGCACCCACCGCTACGTGACCGGCCCCGAGATGGCGAAGGCGGGGCTCGCCGAGCTCGTCGGCCTCGAGCCGCTGGCCGGCCTCCGTCCCGAGGCCTGATCGCGCGGCGCTGCCGCGGAGTCAGCTGCGATAGTCGCCGTGGCAGGCGTCGCACGACTTCTTGAGCGCGCCCGCCGCCGCCCGGGCCGACTCGTAGTTCTTCTCGTCGCAGGCGGCGCGGAGCTGCAGGGCCGCATCCCGCATGGCCGCCGCGTAGCCGCGGTACGTGTCGTCGTCGTGATACTCGAAGTCGGGCTGCTGGATCGCCTCGCCGATGGCGGCCACCATCTCGGCGTCGTGCACGAGCGCGGCGATCTGCCGGTCGAACTCGGCCTTCGAGGCGATGCGGGCGCCGACGCCCGCCTCCGCCGCCTCGAGCCGCGTCATCAGGGCCGGCCGACCGGCGACCTGGCTCCAGCGAAAGTCGTCGTCGCGGTCGGCCTGCCGCTCGGGCGCGCCGCCGTCGAGCAGCGCCTCGAGGTCGGCGAGGCCGAGCTTCGACTCCGCGAGCGACTGGTCGGTGCCGACCTTGCAGTTGAAGCCCACGCGGGCGAACAGGTCGCGGGCCCGCTCGGCATCTTTCTTCCAGCGGACGTCCTGGTCGTAGGCGGCGATCACCGCGAAGGCCAGCGCGATCGAACTGAAGGCCTCGCGGGCCTGCTCGTAGCCACCGCCCTTGAAGTCGGCGGGCCGGGCGGTGGCGGCGGCGACCACCGCCTTCATGTCCTTGATCTCGTCGGTGAGCGTGCCCTCCGACACGAGGGTCGACCAGCGGAAGCCGCCCTCGGCGGGGGCCGTCGCCGCAGCCACGGCAGCCACCGGCGCCGCCGACCGCGACGCGAAGGCCGGCCGGGGGCCGTCGAGCGTGGCAAACGCGTCGTCGAAGAAGGTGCCCGCCGTGCCCTTGTCCCACGCCCCCGTCGGCGGGGCCGACCGCTTCACGGGCTTGGCCGCCCGGTCGGCGTGGGCAGCGCCTCCGGTCGCGACCACCGCGAGGGTCGCCAGCAGCATGAGCGCGTGCCGAGCGGTCGTCTGCCCCATCTTCCCCGCTTCCCTGAATGCCACCGCGGATCTCCCGAGGCATCATACCAGTCCCCCTCCCGACCCCATCCCGATGCCGGCCCCGAGCTCGCCTTGACCCCACGGCCCGCCGGCGTCACTCTCCCGCCCCGACGCCGGGCAATCAGGCCCGCCCGGCAACCGCGTTTCAGATTCGAGGAGATCCGGCAGCATGCGCCCCGTTCAGACGATCGGTGACCGTGATTCCCGCCCTGGCGTCGCCCGGAGGGCCGCCGTGGGCTGCCTCGCGGCCCTGCTGCTCTCGGGATGCTCGTCGTCGTCCGCGGGTTCGGCGGGCACGGAGCCGGCCAAGGCCGCCGTCGTCAAGTTTCTCGACGCGATGAAGCGGGGCGACGACGCGGCCGCGCGGGACATGCTCACCCGCGTCGCGAAGGCGAAGACCGAGGAAATGGGCATCTCGGTCGCCCCGCCGGTCGCCGACACCGCCACCTACACCGTCCGCGAGTGCGAGATGGTCAGCGACACCAGCGACCTGGCCCACGTGGCCACGACCTGGAGCGACACCGACGAGACCGGCGGCCGCACCACGGAAAACATCGTCTGGGCCGTCCGGCTCGACCCGGAGGGCTGGCGGGTGGTCGGGATGGCGATGCGGATCTTCGAGGACATGCCCCCCCTGCTCCTCAACTTCGAGGACCCGCAGGACATGCTCGCCAAGCAGGAGATGGTGGCCGCGGAACTGACCCGTCGGGCCGCCAAGGCCGCCGGGCAGCCCGAGGCCCGCACCGCCCGGGGCACCGGTCCCGCCCCCGCCCCGGTGAAGTGATCGAGCGGCCGCAGGATCCCCTCGCCGCCAGGACCGCCCGGTGCGTCCGGAGGTCGCCCGCCCAGGGCGCCTCACGGTTTACGAAACCGGCATTTTCTCGCTAAAGCCCCCACTTTCTTGACATCCGGGGCTCGGCTGATAGGTTTTCAGCCAAGTTTGCCTAACCGGTCCGGTCTTCCTGACCGGCAGAGCTTTCCGCATCACGCGGGAGGCCCTGCGACCCGGAGCGGCGAAGACAAGACTGCTGCGGTCCGGTAGCCGTCCCGGATCGGTTTTCAGTTCGTGACGGCTTCGACTGGACGCAGTTCGCGTTCCGTTCCTTCACTGGAGGTTCTGATGAAGCGGTATCTCGGTTTTGCTCTCGCGATGTTCTTCGCGATCGTGGCCATCGCCCTCGTCGGTGGTGACTCGGGCGCGATCGCCGGTCACGGCTGCCACGGCGGCCGGAAGTGCCACGGCGGCCTGTTCGCCAAGCACCGTGCCAACAAGTGCCACGGCGGCCTGCTCGCCAAGCACCGTGCCAAGAAGGCTGCCCGCTGCCACGGCGAAGAGGCCGTCGCGTGCGAGTCGGCCCCGGCCTGTGATTCGGGCTGCGGCGAGGCCGTCTCGAGCGGCGACTGCGGCAGCTGCGGCGGCGAGGCCGTCGCGTCCGAGGGCTGCTCGAGCTGCGGTGGCGGCGAGGTGGTCGGCGGCGAGGTCATCAGCGGCGGCTGCGCCGGCGGTGACTGCAGCGGTGCCGGCGTGATCTCCGAGGGCGTGCCGACCGAGGCTGCCCCCGAGGCCCCGGCCGCCCCGGTTGCGGCGCCCGCCAGCACCTGAGCAGACCCAGCGTGTTGCTCGCGGGCGGAAACGCCCGCGACACACCGGTGAGCCCATGCGACCGGGCCTCCCGCGAGGGAGGCCCGGTTTTTTATTGGGCCGCGTCGGGTGCGGGAGACTCGGCCGGCTGGCCGCCGGCGGCCCCGCCGCCCTGATCGACGCCCGGGCCCTGCCGCAGCCGCTGCAGGAGCCGCCCGCGACGGGGCGGAACCGGCTGCTGGGCGGCCGGCCCCTCGGCCGCTTCCGCCGCCCGCCGCTCGGCACGGCGCCGAGCCACCTGCTCGATCACGTCGCCCACGATGTCCACGATCGCCTCGGTGGTCTCGGGCTTGGCTCCGGCCTGCTGGGCGGCCTCGCCCGCCATGCGCGCCGCCTTCTGACGCGGAGACTCCGCCGGGTCGTCGGTCGCCGCCGTGCCCGACGTG
>JBIIMU010000274.1:0-4329 GCA_044337845.1 Pirellulales bacterium
ATAGCCCCCGGTCACCACGGCCATCGGGAGCCGCCCCCGGAGCCGCCGCACCACGTCCACCACCGGACCGATCGCCTCGATGCGGGCGAGCTGGTCGAGGAACGACCGCTCCTTCACGGTCGCGGCGTGATCCACGTCGATCTCCACGCCGGCCTCGCGGGCGAGCGTGGCGATGATGTCGCGGGTGGGCCGGCCGCCGAGCGAATAGAAGCGGTCTTCATCGAAGGCGAGCCCGTGGGCCCGGGTGATGGAGAGCCAGGCCCGGTAGTGGGCCGGCATCGTGTCGGCGAGCGTGCCGTCGCAGTCGAAGAGGATGGCGTCGGCGGCGGGCAGCCACATGGCGGGGGTCCGGTGAGGGGGGCGGCGGGGCCGGTCGGGAGGATCGCCCGGGATTTTCCGGCAGCCGACCATGGCCGGCAACCCCGAAAGTAACCTAAGGTTCCTGAGTCATCCGCGTCTCCTCCGGCCCGCTCATGCCGCTCCTTCCCACCCTCGGCCTCCGCGCCCGTCTCCTCCTGCTGGCGATCGTGCCCGCGGCGGCGATCCTCGCCGGCGTGCTGGGGCTGAACTTCTTCCGCATGCGGAAGCTGATGCTGGAGTTCGGCCAGGAGATCCTTCTCGACCGGGTGCGGACGGTCGCGACGGCCATCGACCGCGACACCCGGGAGGCGGTGACCACGGCGCGGATCATGGCGCTGGCCGCGAAGAACGGTCTGCTGGGAAGTCGGCTCGACGCGCTGCGGTTCAGCCGCGAGGTGCTCGAGACCGCGCCCGGGTTCACCGCCGCCTACTTCGGCTACGAGCCCGACGCCGACGGGCTCGACGCCATGACCGCGAAGGCGGTGGACAGCGGCACCGCGACCGGCGACGTGAGCCTGCCGACGCCGGGGCCGCGGCGGCCGGGAGCCGACGAGGTCGCGGCGGTGCCCCCGGCGGCGCTCGGCGACGCGGGCCGGTTCCTGCCCTACTGGTTCCGGGACCGGCTCGAGCCGTCGCGGATCCTCCTCAAGCCGCTCGTGGAAATTGACGGCCTCTACTACGAGGGCTGCCGGCGCCGCTTCCTCGATCCGCAGCAGGCCGACAAGGCCATGGTCACCGAGCCCTACGCCTACGAAGGCCAGCTGATGGTGGAGCAGACCTGGCCGATCGCGATCGACGGCCGGTTCATGGGCGTCGCGGGCGTCGACCGCACGCTGGAACGGATCTCGGCCGACCTCGAAGAGCTCAAGAAGCAGCAGGTCGCCCTGGGCTGGCATCCGGAAATCTTCCTCGTCAGCCGCGGCGCCGAGGCCACGGGCCGCAACGGGCCCCGGATCATCGCCTCCACCCTTCGCTCCCTCGACCTGCGGACGAGGCCGGTGTCGGCCACGCCCTACGCGCGGATCCTCGGCGACTTCCACGCCGCCGTCACCACCAATCGGGTCGTCGTGGCCGACGACCCCGTGACGGGCGTCGAGAGCCTGTTCGCCGCGGCGAAGGTGCCCACGGGCGACTGGACGGTGGTGATGCAGATGCCGCGGTCTGATCTCGTGGGCCGGGTGCAGGGGCCGCTGCTCACCTCGGCCGGGATCGCCGCCGCGGGCATGGCCACGGTGCTGGGGCTGATGGGCTGGCTCGCCAGCTCGATCACCCGGCGGATCGCCACGGCCGTGGCCGCCTCCCGCCGCGTCGCCCAGGGCGATCTCAGCGGCGCGATCGACATGCAGGGCAGCGACGAGACGGGCCAACTGCTCCGCGACGTCGGCGCGATGACCGCCAACCTCCGGGCGATCGTCTCGCAGGTGAAGCAGTCGAGCATCGACCTCAACGCCACCGCGCGGCAGCTGTCGGCGGCGGGTGCGCAGCAGGAGACGGCGATCGCCTCCCTCGGCGCGAGCACGAGCGAGGCGGCCGTCGCCAGCCGCCAGATCGCGGTCACCGGTCGCGAGCTGCTCGACACCATGGCGAGCGTGGCCGACGTGGCCTCCGACACGGCGCACGTGGCCGACGCCGGCCGCGAGAGTCTGGCCGAGGTCGGCACCTCGATGACCAACCTCGAGGGCTCCACCGCGAGCATCGCCGGCCGGCTGGCCACGATCCGCCAGCGGGCGGAGGACATCAACATGGTGATCACCACGATCACCAAGGTGGCCGACCAGACCAACCTGCTCTCCATCAACGCGGCGATCGAGGCCGAGAAGGCCGGGGAGTATGGCCAGGGCTTCATCGTGGTGGCCCGCGAGATCCGCCGGCTCGCCGACCAGACGGCCGTCGCCACGCTCGACATCGAACGGCTCGTGGAGCAGATGCAGGGGGCGGTGAACGCGGGCGTGGAGGAGATGGCGACCTTCGCGGAGGAGGTGCGGATCGGGGTGGAGCGGGTGACCGGGATCAGCGGGCAGTTTGCCGACGTGATCGACAAGGTGCACGGCCTCTCCGGGCGGTTCGAGACGGTCAAGGAGGGCATGCAGGCCCAGGCGGCCGGGGCGCAGCAGATCACCGACGCCCTGGTCACGCTCGCGGACGGCTCGCGGACCGCCGGCGAGGCGTTGCGGGAGTTCAAGGACGCCTCCCAGCACATGGTGCGGGCGGTGGAGGGCATGACCGACACGGTCAGCCGCTTCCGCCTCGACGACTGAGCGACCCGGCAGATCCGGCAGGCTGGGCAAGCCCGCGAGCGGCTGCCGGTCCCGGGCCATCTGCGGGAAATGCTCATGGATCGGGTCGCGGAGGGTCGATCACTCCTGACGATCATGCCGATTTTCCGGCGCGGGGACCGCCCCGCCCGGACGATCGGCCCTCGACAGGAAAGCGACTCCGATGGTCAGAGACGCGGGAACTGCATCCGGAACGCGGGCGAGGCGCCGCCGGCAGCGGAATCACGGCCGCGCCGCCATCTGGAGAGCCTTCCGCGATCGCCTGCTGGCCACCGCCCTCGCGGGCACGTTCCTCGCGGGGCCCGACATGGCGAGGGGCCAGATGGGGCAGACGGCGATGGCGCCCGCCGGCGGCGTCGTGAACCGGGCCGTGCAGGGGTTCAAGGAGCTCAACGAGAACGGCCCGGGGATGCTGTACTACGGCATCAACGCCGCCGACCGCGGCCTCGGCTATCGCGGCAGCTACATGACGCTCGGCGCCTTCGTGCCCGGCTTCGAGGACGACCTCGGCGGCTTCTGGGCCGCCGACCTCCGCAGCCACCTCTCGGTGTACGGGGGGTTCTTCTCCAACGTCGGCGCCGTCCGCAAGCAGTTCCTCGGCGGATCGCTCCTGGGCATCGGCGTCTACTGGGACTACGACGGCGACCTCGATCAGTACGAGGACTACGTCTTCCCGGGCAGCGACACGGTGTTCTCGGGCGGCCAGGTCTACAACCAGGTCGGCATCTCGGGTGAGTGGCTCACCGACTTCGGCAACCTGCGATCCAACGGCTACATCCCCGTCGGCACGACGGCCGAGTACGTGGGGCCCTTCGTCGACAACTTCGTGCTCTGCCGGAACGGCGTCAACGCCGGCCTCGCCGGCACCGATCTCGAGGTCGGCGTGTACGTGCCGGGGCTCAACGACTGGGCTGGGATGATCAGCGTGGGCGGCTACGCCTACGGCAACGCCCGCTACGACTTTCCCGACGGCCAGGACGTGGTGCCGTGGTTCGGCGGCGTCTACACCCGTCTCGACATGACGTTCATCGAGAACTGGGATTTCTCGCTGCAGTACAACAACGACAGCTACTTCGACTCCACCGGGTTCGCGCGGCTCACCTACCGCATGGGCGGCAGCCGCCGCCGCAACGTGCCCGACCAGATGGAGCAGCCGATGATGCGCAACGAGCACGTCGTGCGCGCCCACCAGACGCCGGTCGTGGCCGTGAACCCCGACACCGGCGATGCGTGGCGGGTGATCCACGTGGACAACACCGGCTCGGGCACGGGCAACGGGACGGCCCAGTCGCCCTACACGTCGCTCGCCTCGGCCCAGGGAGCCGCCACCAACCCGTACGACATCGTCTACGTGAACCGCGGCACCAGCGGTGCGTCACCCTACGTGACGCCCGCATCGGGCTACTTCTTCAACGCCGAGAACCAGTACCTGATCGGCGAGGGCAGCACGCTGACCATTCCCACGGTCTCGTGCGGCGGCCGCCAGTTCTTCGGCGGCGACGGCAGTTCGGCCTATCCGGTGATCACCAACCCGATCGGCCCGGCGATCGTGGTCAACCAGCCCGGCACGCGGGTCAGCCACTTCGAGATCCGCGGGGCGAACGTCGGCATCTCCGACGGCCTGGGGTTCGCCACCGGGGTGGCCAACATCGTCGACGTGCTGGTCGTGGGCACGGGCCCCGGCCAGCGGGGC
>JBIIMU010000276.1:0-4326 GCA_044337845.1 Pirellulales bacterium
TGGAGCAAATGGCAGGAAATCCCGGGCCGTTGGCCGGCCGCGGCCGGTTCCTTGGCCTTCGGTGATGCAGCCGCCTACCTTTCGCCCGGCCCTCTGGCAGTGAGAGCGATCGCTCACGCGGCCGGAGTGGCACGACGGTCCTCGGAGGTCTGCGTTCATCCGCAGGCCGATGGCGGTTCCGCCGTGCGTCCCCGCGAGGTGGGCGTCCTGAAGAGTCATCGTTGCGCCGTCAGACACGCCGACGCACTTCGGGAACATGGAATGCAGACGCCGGCCACCGGGTCGACGCTGCGGTTCACGACATCTCCCGGCCTGGAGCCTGACGGCTGCACCGAGGCGTGGATTCGGATCGTGTGATCCGCATTCGGCTGCCACTGCAGGCGCCGTGGCCTTCGTTTCGCCCTTTCCTCTCGAAGAAGGATGCGCTCATGTTCTACACACTCCTGGATCATTCCTCGGATGTCGCGACTCCCGTGATGGCGAAGCCCGCGACAGCCATCGCGCGGTGGGGATCGGCGGCAGCGCGACTCCTGGGCCTCGCGATCGTCGCGGCGCTCGGATGCGGGTCGACGCTGGCCTGGGCCGATTGGGACGTCGGCGATCCCTACAAGATGCACTTCCCCCAACTGCCCGACCCCAACGGATGGGACATCAACATCACGGGCACGGGCAACCTGGTCGCGGACGACTGGCAATGCACACAAACCGGCCCTGTGTCGGACATCCACTTCTGGTACTCCGTGCAGGGAGACGATCTCGGCACCTCGATCAACTCCGTGACGGCCACGATCTACGGCGACATACCCGTATCCGGCACCGTGCCATTCAGCAGGCCTGGCTCCCTGCTCTGGAGCGGCACCTTCGGTGTGGGGGCGTTCCAATCGAGATTCTCAGGCACCGGCACGCAGGGATTTGCGAGCCCACAAGAGGGAACGCCGGGTTGGGTGAGGCCCGACCACATCGTGTTCAATCAGACGAATATCACGGGCATCGCCGATCCCTTCGTGCAGACGGCGGGCACGATCTACTGGCTGGGGCTGTCGGTCCAGGTCACGGGCACTTCATTGATCGGGTGGAAGACGTCGCTCGACGCTTTCCAGGACGACTCGACGTTCCTGGGCACGAACGGCCTCTGGAACGAACTCGTGAAGCCCGAAATCTTCGGCGGGCAATCGCTGCATCAGGCCTTCGTGATCACACCGGAGCCCTCCACCGTGGCGCTCGTGTCGATCGGTGGTCTCACGGGTGCGGGTGCGTTCGTCCGTCGCGCCCAACGCCGCCGACGCCGGTAGCGAGGTCTGGGAACGACGAGAGCGGATTCGACGGCTCGGACACGGGCCGTGAGGCCTCC
This sequence comes from Pirellulales bacterium, assembly GCA_044337845.1. Classification (GTDB taxonomy): domain Bacteria; phylum Planctomycetota; class Planctomycetia; order Pirellulales; family UBA1268; genus QWPN01. Next base: position 1,352 of record JBIIMU010000276.1, read on the forward strand.
CGGCACGAGTGACGATCGTGCCGGGGGGCTTTTTTCGCTGCGCGGAGCATGGAAACCTTTTTCGCGCGGGGGAACAGAGCCCGGAAATCCCCGCGCCGACCGGCCCTGCAGGCACCAGCCCGGCACCAACCGGGGCTTCCACGCAACTCAGCGTCCGGACAACGGTGTGGAGGATGTGCCATTGCCCGTCCGAGGCTCCGTTGACAGGCCGGGCAAATCCCCGATATTCCGGGGGAACGCGCAACCGGGAGCAGGCATGGCCGGCCAGGAACCACGGGCAGTCGCCGAGAGCGGCATCGACGTGGTCGAGTGCCAGCGGAGGATCGGCTACACGTTTCGCGACCCGGCGATCCTCCTCGCCGCGCTCACCCACGCCTCCGGTGCGCAGCATCGGCTCGCCTCCAACGAGCGGCTGGAGTTTCTCGGCGACGCCATCCTCGGGTTCCTGGTCTGCGAGCGGCTGTTTCGGCTGTTTCCCGAGTCGCTCGAGGGTGACCTCACGCGGATCAAGTCGGTGGTGGTGAGCCGCGAAACCTGCAGCCGGATCAGCGAGCAGCTGGGGCTCGAGACCTTCCTGATCGTGGGCAAGGGGCTCTCGACGCCGACGCGGGCCGTGCCCACGTCGGTGCTCTCCGACCTGTTCGAGTCGCTGGTCGCCGCCATCTACCTCGACGGCGGCCTCGACGCGGTGCGGCCGCTCGTGGAGCGGATGCTCGCGCCCGAGATCGAGAAGGTGGCCAGCGGCGAGCTCGGCTCCAACCACAAGTCGCTCCTCCAGCAGTGGGCCCAGCGCGACTACGGCATCACGCCCACCTACGAGGTGGTCGAGGAGACCGGCCCCGATCACAGCAAGAGCTTCCGGATTTCGGCCCAGATCGGGGGCCGGCGGTACGCGCCGGCCTGGGGCCGCAACAAGAAGGAGGCGGAGCAGCGGGCCGCCTCCAACGCCCTCGGTGAGCTGCGTGGCGAGGCGAGCGGCTCGGCCGGAGGCTGAGGTCGCACCAGGCAGCCGCCATCGCGTGAGCCCGCCTCAGGAAGCCGCAATCGCGTGAGCGATGCGGACTGGCCGCACGGTGGGCTCGGGTTTCAGGAAGCCGCCATCGCGTGAGCGATGCGGACTGGCCGCACGGCGGGCTCGAGTTTCAGGAAGCCGCCATCGCGTGAGCGATGCGGACTGCCCTGCCGGTTGGCTTGCACCAGGAAGCCGCCATCGCGTGAGCGATGCGGACCCTTCGCTCGGCTCGGGGCTGCCCGGGCCCCGTCGCCGGACGTTCGCCTCGGGCATCGTGCCCTCGGCTCACTCGAATGCCGCCGGCGCTTCGCCATCCTGGCTGCGCTTGGCGTCATACGCCGGCTCCCGGGGCCCGGGCAGCCCCTCGCTGAGTGCGGGCCTTAGGGTACGACGCTGAGTGCGGGCCTTAGGGTACGACGCTGAGTGCGGGCCATAGGGTACGACGCTGAGTGCGGGCCTTAGGGTACGATAAACCGCGGAGGGGACGAGCAGATCCCCGGTCCGTGGTTTCTCCGCCCATGCGACTCCGCGATGCCCGACGCCGGATGCCCGTGGCCACGCTCGTGGTCGGCGGGCTCGTCACGGCCGCGGTGGCCGCCGCCCAGGAAACCACCCGCGACAGCCCGCGGTCACCCCCGGCACCGGTCGCGGCGTTTCTCGAGCGCCACTGCGTCGACTGCCATTCGGGCGCGGAGCCCGAGGGCGGGCTCGATCTGACCGATCTGCGGTTCGACCCCGAGGCGAGCGGCGGCGACCGGCCCTGGACGCGGGTCCTCGAGCGGGTGGCGGCCGGCGAGATGCCGCCCCCCGAGGCCGATCGGCCCAAGCCGGCCGAGGCGGCGTCGTTCCAGGTGGCGGCCGATCGCTGGCTCATGCGCGAGATCGCGGACCGGGATGCGCGGTACGGCCGCGTGCGGGCCCGCCGGCTCTCGCGCCGCGAGCTCGAGCGATCGCTGCACGCCGTGCTGGGCATCGACATCCCGCTGGCGACGCTGATCCCCGAGGAGGGCAGGCCAGGGGCCTACACCACCGTCGCCACGCGGCAGACGATGTCGCACCACCAGCTCGAACGGCATCTGGCCGTGGTCGATGCCGCGCTCGACGAGGCGTTTGGGCGGGCGCTCGGGCCGGATGACTCGGTCATGCGCGAGTTCGACGCCGCCGGCATCTGTCGCATCGATCCCAAGGTGCGGTGCCGGGAGCCCGAGCTGCTCCGCGGCCAGGCCGTGGTCTGGGCCAACGGCACCATCTACTACGGCCGCATCCCGGCCACCACCGCGCCCGCCGACGGCTGGTATCGGTTTCGGATCCGCGTCGCCGCCCTCAATCCGCCCGAGACGGGCGGCGTGTGGAGCACGGTGCACACCGGCCTGTGCGTCTCGAGCGCGCCGCTGCTGGAGTTCGTGACCGCGTTCGAGGCCCAGTCGGAGCCGCGGGAGATCGAGTTCGACGCCTGGCTGCCCCGCCGCCAGATGCTCGAGATCAGGCCCGCCGACGTCACGCTCAAGCAGGCCAAGTTTGCCGGGGGGCAGATCGGGACGGGCGAGGGCGAGCCGCAGCAGGTCCCCGGCATCGCCATCGAACGGCTGTCGATGGAGCGCATCCACCGCGGCCCCGACGACGACGGGGTGCGGCGGCTCCTGTTCGGCGACGTCCCGCTCGAGCCCAGCGGGAAGACGGGCGGCTGGCGGCCGGTGCCGGCGGCGCCGCAGGGCGACCTGGAGCGGCTCGTCAGCGATCTCGCCCGGCGGGCCTTTCGCCGGCCGCTCGAGGGCGACGAGGCGGCCGCCGCGGTGGCGCTCGCGCACGAGAGCCTCGCCGCCGGGGCCACCTTCGAGCAGGCGCTCCGCGCCGGCTATCGCGCGGTCCTCTGCGCGCCGCGGTTCCTCTACTTCGTCGAGCAGCCCGGGCGGCTCGACGATCACGCGGTCGCCACCCGGCTCAGCTACTTCCTCACCGGCGG
>JBIIMU010000277.1:0-4313 GCA_044337845.1 Pirellulales bacterium
TGGTCGGGACCGGGCTTTTCGTCGCGCCGCCTGTCGGCGCTGCCCAAGGGGAAGGGCAAGGGCAGGGGGGCGACGGAGGCCGGCGACCTCGCCGCCGCGATCCGTGCCGACGGCGGCCGCATCCTCGGCGCCGACGGCCTCCGGGACTACGACGCGAAGAAGAAGGCCCTCGAGAAGCTCGTCAAGGAGGAGGTGCCCGTCGCCAGAGCGCTCGTGGTGACGGAGCACGGCCCCGACGCTCCCGAGACGTTCGTCCTGTTTCGCGGCAACCCGCGGGCCGACACCGGGCCCGAGGCGCGGGTCGCGCCGGCGTTTCCGGCCGTGTTCACGATGCCGGCGCCCGCGATCGTCCCGGCGCCGGACGGCCGTTCGAGCGGCCGCCGCACGGCGCTGGCCCGCTGGATCGCCTCGGCCACCAACCCGCTCACCGCCCGGGTGATGGTCAACCGGGTGTGGCAGCATCTCTTCGGCCGGGGCCTCGTCCGCAGCGCGAGCAACTTCGGCCTCGCCGGCGATCCGCCCACGCACCCCGAGCTGCTCGACTGGCTGGCGAGCGAGTTCGTGGCCGGCGGCTGGCGGCTCAAGCGGCTCCACAAGGCGATCCTGATGTCGGAGGCCTGGCGGGCCTCGAGCGCGGGCGTGCCCGCGGCGCTCGCGAGCGATCCGCTCAACGACTCCTTCTGGCGGTTCGACATGCGGCGGCTGGCCGCCGAGGAGCTCCGCGACTCGATCCACGTCGCGAGCGGCGAGTTCAATCCGAAGATGTTCGGCCCGGGGGTGTTTCCCGAGATCCCGAAGGCGGTGATGGCGGGGCAGTCGGTGCCGGGCAAGGGCTGGGGCTCCTCGTCCCCCGAGGAGCAGGCCCGCCGCAGCATCTACGCCCACGTGAAGCGGTCGCTCGTCACGCCGATCCTCGCCGACTTCGACGTGGCCGACACCGACACCTCCTGCCCGGTGCGGTTCGTGACCACGCAGCCGACGCAGGCCCTGGGGATGATGAACGGCGACTTCCTCCAGCGGCAGGCCCGGGTGTTCGCGGCGCGGGTCCGCCGCGAGGTCGCGGCCCGGTCAGAGGCCGACGCGACCACCGACACCGCGGCCCTCGTCCGCCGGGCGGTCGAGATCGCGCTGGTGCGACCGGCCACCGCCGACGAGGTCGCGCGGGGCGTGGCCCTCGTCGACCGCCTCGAGCGGATCGACGGCGTGGCTCCGGGCCGGGCCTTCGAACTCGCCTGCCTGATGATCCTGAACCTCAACGAGTTCTGCTACCTCGACTGAAGCCTTCGGAAGCCTCGCCATGGCCAGCCAGCCGCACCGCCCGCAGGGCCACTTCTGCCGCCGCACCCGCCGGGAGTTTTTCTGGGAGGCGGGGGCCTCGTTCACCGGCCTCGCCCTCGCCGGCCTCCTCGACCAGGGATTCCTCGCGCGGCAGACCCGCGCCGCCGACGGCACGCCGTTTCAAAACCCGCTGGCCGCCAAGCCGCCGATGTTCGCCCCGAAGGCGAAGAGCGTGATCTTTCTCTTCATGTACGGCGGCCCGAGCCACGTCGACACGTTCGACTACAAGCCCGCGCTCTATCCGCTCGACGGCAAGACGGTGCCGGTGAAGACGAAGGGCCGCGGCGGCGAGCGGAGCGAGGGCCGCGTGGTCGGGCCCAAGTGGAAGTTCCAGCAGTACGGCCAGTGTGGCAAGTGGGTGAGCGACCTGTTCCCGAACATGGCCCGCCACGTCGACGACCTCGCCTTCATCCACTCGATGACGGCCGACTCGCCGATCCACGGCTCGGCGATGCTGCAGATGAACTCCGGGAAGATCCAGTCGGGGGCGCCCTGCCTGGGCTCGTGGGTCAACTACGGCCTCGGCAGCGAGAACGAAAACCTCCCCGGCTTCGTGGTGATGCTCGACCCGTCGGGCGGGCCGATCTCGGGCGCCAAGAACTGGTCGAGCGGGTTCATGCCGGCGACCTATCAGGGCACGCTGCTGCGGAGCAAGGGGGCCCCGATCCTCGACCTCGCGCCCCCCGACGACATGCCGCTCGAGGCCCAGCGGCAGCTGCTCGACGCCCTCCGCGACGCCAACACCGCGCACCTCCTCTCGCGGGGCGACAACACCGAGCTCGCCGCCCGGATCGCCTCCTACGAGCTCGCCTGGAAGATGCAGGAGCATGCCCCGGAGGCGGTCGATCTCGCCCGCGAGACCGCGGAGACCCAGCGGCTCTACGGCCTCGACAACCCGCGGACCGCCGACTTCGGCCGCCGCTGCCTGCTCGCCCGCCGCCTCGTGGAGCGGGGCGTGCGGTTCGTGCAGCTCTACTCGGGCGGGGCCCACAACGACGACAACTGGGACGCCCACGGCGACCTCGTGAAGAACCACGAGTTCCACGCCGGCAACACCGATCTCCCGGTGGCGGGCCTGCTCACCGACCTCAAGCGGTCGGGCCTGCTCGATTCCACGCTCGTGATCTGGGGGGGCGAGTTCGGCCGGCAGCCCACGGCCGAGTATGCCGAGGGGACGGGCCGCGACCACAACGCGTATGGATTCACGATGTGGATGGCCGGTGGCGGCATCCAGGGGGGCGTGAGCGTGGGCGAGACCGACGAGCTCGGCGCGGCGGCGATCGCACCGACCCACGACGGTCGCACCGGCTTCCACGTGAAGAGCCTGCACGCCACGGTGCTGCACCAGCTCGGCATCGACCCGAACCGGCTCGCCTACTTCTTCGGCGGCCTCGATCAGAAGCTCGTCGGCGTGGAGCACGTCGAGCCGATCCACGAGATCATCGCGTGACGAACCGCCTCGTCCCTTCGATCCGAGCAGCCGTGCTGTTCGCGGCCGCCCTCGCCGCCGTCGCCACGGCCTCGCGGGGTGAGGATCCGTCGGCCGTGCAGACCGGCACGCCCCGGCGGGTGATCGCGGCCGACTCCTCCACCAAGACGCTCGCGGCGATCGGGCCCGACGGCCGCGTCGAGTGGCGGCTCTCGTGCGGGGCGATCCACGACCTGCAGCTGCTGCCCGACGGGCACCTGCTCCATCAGGACGGCTGGACGCGGATCGTCGAGCTCGACGCGGCCCGCCGCCCGGTCTGGGAGTACGACGCCAAGGCCGGGGCCAACCGCACGCGGCCCGTCGAGGTGCACGCCTTCCAGCGGCTCGCGGACGGCATCACGATGATCGCGGAGTCGGGCCCCGCCCGGATCATCGAAGTCGATCGGGCGGGCGTGGTCGTCCGCGAGATCCCGCTGAAGATCGATTCCCCCTCGGCCCACTCCGACACGCGAAACGTGCGCCGGACCCCCGCCGGCACGTACCTCGTGGCCCACGAGAAGGACGGCGTGGTCCGCGAGTACGACGCCACGGGAAGGGTCGTCTGGGACTTCGACGTGCCGGTGGCCTGCGGGCAGCGGCGGGGCGGCCACGGGCCCGAGGCCTGCGGTGACCAGGTCTACTCGGCCGTGCGGCTCGCAAGCGGCAACACGCTGATCGGCACCGGCAACGGCCACGGCGTGCTGGAGGTGTCGCCCGGCCGCGAGATCGTCTGGCAGGTGGGCCAGCGCGACCTGCCCGGCGTGGTGCTCGCGTGGGTCACGCAGGTCGAGCGGCGTCCCAACGGCAACACGCTCCTGGTCAACTGCCACGCCGGCCCCGAGCAGCCGCAGATCCTGGAGGTCACGCCCGACAAGCAGGTGGTCTGGTCGTTTCGCGACTTCACCACGTTCGGCAACTCGCTCCCCGTGGCGGTCGTGCTCGACCCCTGACACCGCGGCCTCGTCACTGCGGCGGCAGCACGAGCGTCGGGGCGGCGGCGGGGGCCGGCGGTGTGGGGGCCGATGCCGGCGGCGACGGCTGGCCGAACACCGCCTCGAGGCCGCGGCCGATGCCGTCCTTGAGCACCGCCTCCGCCGTGTTCTCCACGATCCGGCCGAGGATCTTGTCGAGGGCCGCCCCGTCGAACTGCGGCCGGTGGACCGTGCCCTTGAGCGGCACGAGCAGGGGCGTGCGAAAGAGCTGCCCGAGCACGGGCGTCTGACCCACCAGATCCCCCCGCAGCGCCACCTCGAGCTGCATGTCGAGCGAGCCGTCGTGTCCCACGCTCCCCTGCGACTTCACCACCAGCTGCCCGGCGTCCATCACCAGCCCGTCGTGCGCGAGCCGGCGGCCGGCGAGCCGCATCCGCACCGGCTCGGGCCGCACCCGCATGATCACCGCCTTGTCGCCGAACGCGAACCGCGGATCGACCACGCTCTGGAGCTTCACGAGCAGCGTCACCAGCGGCTGCAGGCCGCCGCCGGGCGTAACCTCGAGATCCTCGAAC
>JBIIMU010000278.1:0-4282 GCA_044337845.1 Pirellulales bacterium
CCACCTCAGCACCGAGGCCCGCGCGGCCCAGGCGCGGGCCCTGGTGACGGCCTTCGCCGACACCGAGCGCTGCATCCTCGCCGGCGACATCAATGCCCTCCCCGGCAGCGAACCGCTCGCGATCCTCGGAGAGGCGTGGCAGCTCGTCGCCGCGGGCGACGAAGCGCCGCCGACGTTTCCCGCGGGCCAGCCGACCCGCGCGATCGACCACGTGTTCGTCCGGCCCGCGGCCGACTTCGACGTGCTGGACCTGCGGGTGCTCGACGAGCCCGTCGCGTCGGACCACCGGCCCCTGCTCGCGATCCTCGGGTGGCGGCCTCGGCCCGCACCAGCGGCTCCCTGACGCCCGCGGTCAGCCGGCGTAGGCGTCGTAGCCGGTCTTGACGATCAGCGCCGCCACGACGAGCAGGAACACGATCCGCACGAGCCGCGAGCCGTGCCGGATCGCGAGCCGCGTGCCGAGAAAGGCCCCCGCGACGTTGGCCACCGCCATCGGCAGGAAGAACCGCCACCACACGTGGCCGGTGGTGCCGAGGAACACCAGCGCGCCGAGGTTCGTGGTCATGTTGAGCACCTTCGTGCTCGCCGCGGCGTGGAGGTAGTCGAACCCCAGCAGCCGGACGAGGAAGAAGATCAGGAAGCTGCCGGTGCCCGGGCCGAAGAAGCCGTCGTAGAGCCCCATCGCCAGGGCGATGGCCGCCGCGATCGCCGCCTCGGCCCGGGGGCCGAATCGCGGCGCGTGCCGCTCGCCGGCGGGACCGCCGAAGAGCGTGATCACGAACACGGTGGCCAGCATGAAGGGCAGCGCCCGCCGGAGGCCGTCGGGCGAGACGAGCGTCACGAGCCACGCGCCCACCACGCCGCCGACGAAGGCCACGGCGAGCGCGGGCAGGAGCGTGCTCCACGGCAGCCGCACGTGCCGCGCGTAGTCGACCGCGGCCGACGCCGTGCCGCAGATCATCGCCGCCTTGTTGGTGCCGAAGAGCACGGCGGGCTCAGCCTGCGGAAACACCCCCAGGAGCACCGGGAGCGTGACCAGCCCGCCGCCCCCGGCGATGGCGTTCACGAAGCCCGCGAGGAGCGAGCCGAGCGTGAGGACGACGGTGTCGAAGTCGGGCATGGGGCCGCCACGGAGCGTCCGTCGAAGGGCGTCGCGGGCCGCGGATCACGCCTCGATTCCCGCAGGATACCGCGCGACGTTTCGCCGCTCGACGAACGTTTCTGACGTTCGCGGATGCCAGGCGGTATCCCTATCCGGGCGGGTTGTTGTGAGGACCCCTTATTGCGTAGGGTGAGGGTCATGGGCGGGGCCACCCGTCTTCTTTCAGGATCGGAAGCATGACGCGCGGCACCACCGGCATCACGCCGGGCCGCAGAAAGCGAGCACGCGATGGCGGTCAAGGTGGTGATTGCGGACGACCACGAGGTGGTACGGCGGGGCCTGGTGAGCCTGCTGTCGGGGTCCGAGGTGACGATCGTGGGTCAGGCAGCCAGTGGAGACGAGGCGGTCAAGGTGGCGAAGAAGACGAAGCCGGAGGTGGTGCTGCTCGACGTGCGGATGCCGGGCGTCGACGGCCTCACCGCGCTCGAGAGTCTCCGCCGGACCCTGCCCGGGGTGAAAGTCGTGATGCTCTCGACCTTCGACAACCCCACGTACGTGGCCCGGGCCGTGGCGGCCGGCGCGCACGATTACGTGCTCAAAGGGTGCAGCCGAAGCGACCTGATCCAGTCGATCACCGCGGCGGCGGCGGGAGAGCAGCCCGTGCGGGTGGGAGAACTGCGACGGGTGGCGACCACGATGGCCAACCGGGCCAATCCGCCCGATCCCGACCTCCCGCTCACCGCGCGGGAGACGCAGGTGCTGCGGCACATGGCCCTGGGGCTGACCAACAAGGAGATCGCCCAGTCGCTGACGATCAGCGTCGAGACCGTGAAGGAGCACGTGCAGAACATCCTGCGGAAGCTCGCGGTGTCGGATCGCACGCAGGCGGCGGTGTGGGCGGTCCGTCGCGGGGTGGTCTGAGGGCTCGCAGACGCACGGCGAACGAGCGCCGGGGCGGTTCGCCCGCGGCGGCAGCGCGCCGCTGTCGCCGCGGGAATCCGCTGGCTATACTCCGCCGTCCCGGTCGGATGGCTGGCCCGCGCCCCGCGCGGGCCAACGTCGCGCGGACATCCGAGCGGGGCCGGCGGTGGAGACGCCGCGGCTTGGAGGGTAAGCGAATGGCTAGCGGCCACACTGGAAATGTGGTGCCGGGAAACCGGTTGTGGGTTCGAATCCCATGCCCTCCGCTTCATGCTCGCACTGCCATCCTGGCCAGTGCGAGCGATTCCGAGGGGCCCGCCATCCAGGCGGGCGGCGGGTTGGCTGAGCCTGCCATCCTGGCCAGTGCGAGCGATTTCGAATGGCCCGCCATCCGGGCGGGCGGCGGGTTGGCTGAGCCTGCCAGGCCGATCGGCCGATGAGCGAGGCCGTGCCGCGATCCGGGGGCACGGGATCACGCGTCGCGTGGCTCACCGTGGCCCTGCTCGTGCCCGTCGCCCTGCTCAACTACCTCGACCGCCAGCTCGTCGCCACGATGCAGCGGTCGATCATCGGCGACGTCTCGGGGATCGAGAGCCAGGAGCAGTGGGGCCACATGCTGGCGTGGTTCAAGTGGACCTACGCCTTCGCCAGCCCCTTCGCCGGACTGGTCGCCGACCGGTTCAGCAAGCCGCTGATCGTCTGCTCGAGCCTGTTCGCCTGGTCGGCCGTCACCTGGGCCACGGGCCACGCCACCACGTACGACCACCTGCTCGCGACCCGGGCCGCCATGGGCCTCGCCGAGGCCTTTTACATCCCCACGGCACTCGCGCTGATCGCGGACCACCATGCGTCGGCCACCCGCTCGCGGGCCGTCGGCATCCACCAGATCGGCATCTATCTCGGCGTGATGCTCGGCAGCCTCGGCGGCTTCGTGGCCGACAGCCCGGCGCTCGGCTGGCGGTGGGGCTTCACCACGATCGGGCTCGTGGGGGTGATCTACGCGATTCCCCTGTTTCTGCTCCTCCGGCCCCCGTCCGGGGTCGCCCCATCCGGGGCTATGGAGCGGCCGCACGAGTCGCCGCTGGCAACCGCGACCACGCTCCTTTCCAATCCGTCGTTCCTGCTGCTCCTGACCTACTTCACGCTGCCCGCCATCGCGGGCTGGGTGATCCGCGACTGGATGCCGAGCGTGCTCCAGAAGGAACTGAATCTCACGCAGGGCATCGCGGGCGTGAGCGCCGTGATCTGGTGGCAGGCCGCGGCCATCGTCAGCGCGATCGGCGGCGGCTGGCTCGCCGATCGCTGGATGCACCGCACCGACCGCGGTCGGATCTACGTCAGTGCCATCGGGATGGCGGCCATCGTGCCCGCCCTGCTCGGGGTGGGGATCGTGCTCGACACGAAGTCGCTGCTCCTGGCGGTGCTGTTTCTGATGCTGTTCGGGGTCGGCTGGGGCCTCTTCGACACCAACAACATGCCGATCCTCTCCCAGATCGTTCGGCCCGAGCAGCGGGCCGCGGGCTATGGGCTGATGAACCTGGCGAGCATCTCCTTCGGCGGGATCGCCGACGTGGGCTTCGGATGGCTGCGAGACCAACAGGTGCCCCTGCCCTTGATCTTCGGCGGTTTCGCCGGCATCGCCTGCCTCTCCGCGTGGCTCGTGCTCTGCATTCAGCCCGCCGGTCGCCGGGGCGGCGATGGCGAAATCGGGTCGGCGCCAGAATAAATCTTTCCAATCCGACGCGCTGCCCTGTACACTTCAAAGAGAGGCGTCGGATGCCGGATCAATGTCTGCCCCGAGTGGCGACGGTGGGTCAACGGAACAGGAGTGTTGCGATGCTCGCTCGAGTGATGCGTGGACGATTGGCGCCTGCGACGATCGTCGCGCTGGCGGTGTTCGGCTCGGCCCTGGCGGGTTCTGCCTTCGCCCAGGGGATCCGCTACTGGGACATCGACGGTCCCACGCCGGGCGCGGGCGGCCCCACGCCCAGCGGCACGTGGAGCAGCGCCGCCGCCAACTGGAGTCCGAACGCGGCGGGCGACACGACGACCGAGCCGTGGGTGTCCGGTACCGGGCCTGGTGACGGCAACGTCGCCTTCTTCTCGGCGGGCAGCGATGCGACCGGCTCGTTTACCGTCACGATCGACGGCACGAACTTCGCCTCGGGCATGGTCGTCAACCAGGGCACGGTGACGCTTTCCGGCAGCGGCGTCGTGCAGTTGGCTTCGGGTACGACGATTGTCAAACCCAACGCCTCG
>JBIIMU010000279.1:0-4253 GCA_044337845.1 Pirellulales bacterium
CTCACCCTGGTCGGGCAACCGGGCAGGATCGGACTGGGCAGGATGGCGAAGGGCTTGCGGACCTGGTGTGCGGCGACCGCGGCCGACCTGGCGCGATGAGGCCCTCGGCAGGCCGGTTTCTCGCGGGCATTTCGGGCTTCTCGCGTGGCCAGGGGGGGCGTATCGTCTGCCCCCCATGGCCCGACGGGTCGCCGAACTGACAGGCGGCCTCCGGCCCAGCACGAGGACCAGCCCCCCATGCGCTCGATCGCCGTGGCCAACCAGAAGGGTGGAGTCGGCAAGACCACCACCTCGGTCAACCTCGCGGTCGCCCTCTCGAGGTCCGGGAACCGGGTCTGCCTGATCGACCTCGATCCGCAGTCGCACGCCACGCTGCACCTGGGCGTGACGCCCGGCGAGGCCGGCCCGACGGCCTTCGACGTGCTCTGCGGCGACCAGCCGCTCGCCGCGGCCTGCGTGCCCGTGACGGACTCGCTGGTCGTGGTTCCCGCCCACATCGACCTCTCGGCGGTCGAGCTCGCGCTGGCCGGCCGGCAGGGCCGGGAGTCGGTGCTGCGGCGGCGGTTGATCGAGGACGGCCGCTTCAACGCCGCCGGCCGCCCGGACGCCTTCGACTACCTCGTCATCGACTGCCCGCCGTCGCTCGGGCTGCTGTCGATCAACGCCATGGCGGCCGTCGACGAGGTTCTGCTGCCCCTGCAGCCCCACTTCCTCGCCCTCCACGGGCTGAGCAAACTCCTCGAGACGATCGAACTCGTCGCCGAGCACGTCAATCCCCGGCTGCGGCTCCTCGGTGTCGTGCTCTGCATGTACGAGGCCGGCACGCGGCTGGCCGCGGAGGTGGCCCGCGACGTCGGCGGGTTCTTCGGCTCCGGCCAGACCGGCCATCCCGCCTGGCAGGCGGGGCGGCTGTTTGCGACCCGCATCCGCCGGACCATCCGGCTCGCCGAGGCGCCGAGCTTCGGGCAGTCGATCTTCGACTACGCGGCCGACTCGCACGGGGCCGAGGACTATGCCGCGCTCGCGGTCGAGGTCGAGCAGGCGGCGGCGGCCGGTGGCGGGACGACGCGGCGGGTGGCGTGAACTTCCGATATCATTCGACGATCGGTCCCTCTTCGGCAGGCAGGCGCGACGGCATGGCAGGCGTGGTTCTCGAACCGACCGTGATCCGGTGCCGGGCGTGGGCCGGGCTGCTGACGGCCTGCCTCGTCGCGGTGACCGCGGCTGGATCGGCGGCGCTGGCGGCTCCCCGGGGATTTCGCGAGCTCGGGCCGGGCGTGCTCACCGTCATTCCGCCGGACCGCGCGACCGACGACGCCCTCCAGCGGGCCGACCTCCTGGAGGTCACCGAGGGGCTCGCGGGGCTCGCCTGGACGCCGCAGCTGGCCGCCGCCAACTCCACGCTCGTGGAGCGCGGCCGCATGCGGGAGTATCCCCGCGACATCTGGTGCCTCGAGTTCGGCTTCAAGCCGCCGCGGGTGATGGATGTGGACGTGCCGGCGGGCGACGCACGGATGCAGCGGAAGCGCATCTGGTATCTCGTGTATCGCGTGCGCAACGTCGGCGGCCGGCGGCTGCTCACCGAGCCCGCGGAAGGGGCCGTGGAGAAGGGCCGCCGCCGCGTCGAGCCGTTCGAGACGCCGATCGAGTTCACGCCGCAGTTCGTGCTCGAGAGCCTGGAGCCCGTCGATGCGGCCGAGGGCACGGTGGCGTACCGCGGCTACCTCGACCGGCTCGTGCCCTCGGCGATGGCCGCGATCCGGCGGCGGGAGGATCCGAAGCGGCCGCTCCTCGACAGCGTCGGCATGATGGAGTCGCCGCTGAAGCCCGGCGAGGAGCGGTGGGGAGTCGCCATCTGGGAAGACGTCGATCCGCGGATCGACTTCTTCTCGATCTACGCGCGAGGGCTGACCAATGCGGTGCGGTGGCGGAAGCGGCCCGGCGCGGTGATCAAGCCGGGCGACAGGCCGGGCAGCGACGTCGAGGAAACCCTCGAGGCGCTGCGGCTCGACTTCTGGCGGCCCGGCGACGACCGCGACGACGGTGACCGGCCCACGAGCGTGGGCTTCGCGGGGATGTTCGAGCGGATGACGCTCGGCGGTCGACTCCTCGCCGCGGCGGGCTGGCCGGCCCGGTCGAAGGCCCGACCCGCGGAGGGCTTGCGCAGCCTCGGGCTGGCATGGTCGGATCTCGTGGAGCCGGAGGCGTCGGTGTTCGCCGGGGGCCGGCCGAGCCTCACGCCGCTGATGGTCGTGCTCGACAAGGCCGCGGGGCTCGCCGCTCCGGCCCGGCTGCCGGCGCTCCGCGACGTGGTCGGCGACGTCGGGCTGAACGAGGCGCTCGAGCGGCTCGTGGCGGCGGCCGCGGGGCCGGTGGATCCCGAGCAGGACCGTCGGCGCCGCGCGAAGCTCACCGCGCTGGGGCTCACGCCGGAGAAGGTGGCCGCCGAACCGCTCGCGTCGCTTTCGCGGATCGTCGAACGGATCGAGGAGGAGCGGCGGACCGTGATGCAGCGTGCCGAAGCCGGGCAGGAGTCGGACCCGGCCGCCCTCAATGCCCGCTGGCGGGCGGTGGCCGCGGAGGTTTTCGGCGCCGAGGCCTACCGGCTCGACTGGCTCGCGGAGGCCGTGGCCAAGTCGCGAACGCACGAGACGCTGCGGGCCATCGAGGCGGACGTGGCCGGCATCGGCGGCCGCGACGCGCTGGCCGCCTTCGACGCCGTCCGGCCCGCCATCGAGGGCATGGACGACGAGACGAGCGCGCGGGTCGTGGCAGGCCTCGGTCGCGGCACCGAGACGAGCCAGGCCGAGCGGACGCGGATCGAGGCGCTCGACGGGGACGCCCGCGCGGCGGCGGTGCGCGACCTCGTGGAGGCCGGGCTGTTCGGCCCCCGTGGTCCGGCGCTCTATGCCCGGGCGATCCAGGAGCACGAGGGCGTGGAATACGCCTGGGTGTTTCGCTACGAGATCCCCTTCGGCCTCCCGGCCCCGGCACACTGAAAACCCCACATCTCCCGGGCGGAAACGCGGGGCAGATGAAGTCGGGCCCCTCGGACGGTACACTTCCGGCCCACGGTTCAGGTCAGGCGAGGAGACGACGTCGATGGCTCACAAGAAGGGTCAGGGTTCCAGTCGCAACGGCCGCGATTCCAACGCGCAGCGGCGTGGCGTGAAGAAGTTCGGCGGCGAGGCCGTGCGGGCGGGCAACATCCTCGTCCGCCAGGTGGGCACCAAGTTCCAGGCCGGCCGGAACGTGGGCACCGGCACCGACTACACCCTCTTCGCGCTGGCCGACGGCGTGGTGATGTTCGACCGCGAAGGCCGACGCGTGAACGTGGTGGCGGCCCCTTCCGCCTGACCGGTCGGGCGGCGAACCCGCTGACGTCCTGAAGGTGCCGGCGTGTTCGTCGACCGTGTGCAGATTGAAGTCGCCGCCGGCAACGGCGGACGTGGCATCTGCAGCTTCCGCCGCGAGAAGTACGTGCCCCTCGGCGGCCCCGACGGCGGCGACGGCGGCGACGGCGGTAGCGTGATCCTCAAGGCGCAGCCGGGCGTCGACTCCCTCGCCGCGCTCGCCCACCGGAAGCAGTGGCGGGCACCCCACGGCGAGTCGGGCGGCCCGGCCAACTGCCAGGGCCGCAACGCCCAGGATCTCGTGCTCCTCGTGCCCCCCGGCACCATCGTGGTCGACGAGTCGACGGGGCTCGTGCTCAAGGATCTCGCGGTGCCGGGCGACTGGATCGTGGCCGCCCAGGGGGGGCCGGGCGGCTGGGGCAACATGCACTTCAAGTCGTCCACCAACCGAGCGCCCCGGCAGACCACGCCGGGCGTGAAGGGCGAGATCCGCCGACTGCTGCTCGAACTCAAGGTGATCGCCGACGTGGGGCTCGTCGGCAAACCGAACGCGGGCAAGAGCACGCTGCTCTCACGGCTCTCCCGGGCGCGGCCCGAGATCGCCGACTATCCCTTCACCACGAAGACGCCGATCCTCGGGATCGTCGACGTGTCGCGGGACCGGAGCTTCGTGCTCGCCGACCTGCCGGGGCTGATCGAGGGGGCGCACGCGGGCGTGGGGCTCGGCCACGAGTTCCTCCGCCACGTGGAGCGGGCCGGGATCCTCGTGCACGTGGTGGAGCCGATGCCCATGGACGGCACCGACCCGGTGGCCAACTATCGGGCGATCCGCGCGGAGCTCTCGCTCTACGACGCCGCCCTCGGCGAGCGGCCCGAGATCGTGGTGATGAGCAAGGGCGA
>JBIIMU010000280.1:0-4240 GCA_044337845.1 Pirellulales bacterium
ATCCCGACCACGATTCCGCCAACCGGCTCGTCGCCCGCCTCGCGGGCCGGATCGTCGGCCACGTCGAGATCCTGCCGCGCGACCTGCTCGTCGGCGGCGCCGCCGTCCGCGGCGCGGTGATCGACCGCGTCGCCGTGCTGCCCGAGTGCCGCGGCGCCGGCCATGGCCAGCGGCTCGTCCGCTCCGCCGAGGACCGCATGCGGCAGCTGGGGGCGGTCGTCGCCTTCTCCCGCACGCGGATCGCGCCGTCGTTCCACGAACTGGGCTGGAGCGTGCTCGGCCGCGACTCGGCGACCCCGGGGCGACCGACCGACATCCTCGCCCGACTGCTCGAGGGTGCGCCGCGGAGCGGCGAGGCGGTGACGATGCGGCAGTGGCGGCACGTGGAGCTGCCGGCGATCCTGCGGATCTATCGGCAGAACGCCGAGCGGTTCGTCGGCCCGCTCGACCGCAACGAGAACTACTGCCGCTGGCTCGTGAGCCGCGGCGCGTTCGACTCGATCCTCGTGGCGCTGGTCGGGCAGGATCGGTACGAACTGCACGAGTCGAGCGCCCGCATCGTCGGCTACTGCATCCAGGCCGGCAATCGCGTGCTGGAGATCATGGCCGATCGCGAGTTCGCCGGTCTGGAGCGGGAGATCCTCGCCCGCGTCTGCGCCGAGGCGATCGAGAACGACCGCCAGGAGATCGTCTACGAGTCGAGCGTCGCCGATCCGCTGCACGAGGCGGTCGCGGGCGGGGCGAGCCTCGTGCAGGGAGGCGATCGGATGATCGTCGCCAAGGTGTTCCGGCCGCTCGACCTGCTCACCGCGCAGGCGCCGGCGGTGGCCGCCCGCGTGGTCGCCGCCGACATCCGCGAGACGGTCGAACTCGGGCTCGACGCCCCGTCGTTCCGCGGGTCGATCATCGTCGCCGACGGCGGGGAGCCGCGGGAGGCCACGATCCATCCGGGCCGCGTGGGCCGCAGCTACCTGCGGCTCACCGACGACGAGCTGGCCCGCCTGCTGCTCGGCCAGTGCGATCCCATCGAGGCCGTGGCCGCCGGGAGGATGGAGCCTTCCACGCAGATGGCCCAGAAGCTCGCCGGCCAGCTCTTCCCCCGGCAGCCGCTCTGGTGCCCGATGTGGGACGACCTGCCGGCCTGAGCCGCTGCAACGCCAGGGGTCGGCCGAGGGGTCCGCGAGCGGCCGGAGGTCAGTGGCGTTCGGCCAGGCGTGCGATGTGGGCGAGCACCCGCCGGTGGATCTTGTGGATCGCCAGCTCGCTCCACAGGGTCCAGTACGCCTGCGGGTGCATGTCGAACGTGTACCACGTGCGGCCCTCGAGCCGGGTTCGTCCTCCCGGGAGCGGCACGAGCCGAAACTCCCCCCGCCGACTCGTGAGCGAGCGGTCGTGCATGTGCGGCGGGTGGACATGCCGCCACGGAGACATCTCCACCATCGGGTCGGGCTGCTCGCGGACGTCGAAGGCCAGCCGCCGGGGCTGGTCCCAGACCGTGATCGGCTCGACGAAGTCGCCCGTCGTGAACTCGCAGTGGCGGATGGCGCCCACGCCCGTCCCCTCGATCCGCGCCCGCAGTGGGCAGGCGATGCCGCTGCGGAAGAACCAGTCGTCGGGCTCCGGCAGGTCGGGAAACGAGACCACGTGGGGCCAGACGGCCTCGGGTGGTGCGTCGATCTCCACCGTCGTCAGCACGCAGCGTTCGGGGGCGGCGGTGGAGAGCGCCTCGGCCCCCGCCACCAGCGGCAGCGCCAGGATCAGGGGCAGCGCATGCCCGAGCGTGGCGGGCGTCGCCTCGGCGATCCACTTGCCGAGCACCGTTCCGGCGATCGCCAGCGGCATCACGATCGGCGCCGCCATCGCCAGGCAGATGAGGCCCTCGAACGCGAAGGCCAGGAGCACGCCGCCGGCCACCGCCATCACGCCCACGCCGAGACGGACCGTCGCCGCGGCCGTCTTGGGCACCGGGCGATTGAAGAGGAACCCGGCCACCATGCCCATCACGAGCGGCGTGCCGAAGAAGAGCACGGCGCCGTAGGAGCGGAAGGCATAGAGGCTCACCGCGAAGGCCAGGCCACCGGTCGCGAGCGCCGCGCCCACGGCCCGCAGCGCCGCGAGGTCAACGAGGGTCGACGACGGCGGCGGCGCCCCCGTCGCCGGCGGCGGGGCGACCCCGGGCTGATCTGGCAGCCAGGCCAGCGCGAGCATCGCCAGCCAGTTGACCCCGGGCAGGAGCACGACCGCCCCGAGCCAGGGCCAGACGCCGGCGGACGCCGCCCGGCGGACGCTCATCGACAGGGCGATCCAGATGAAGGGCACGCTCCACAGGAACAGCGCCCAGCCGAACCATTCCGGCGCTCCCTGCATCGCGGCCTCACGGACGGCGAACGAGGGGCTGACGACGCCCGCGAGCGTGAGCGATCGGCCGGTGAGCCACCACGTCACGACGGCCTCGACGGCGACCTTGAAGGCCGCGAGTCCGAGGCCGGAGAGGAGATAGGCGCGCCGGGAGACCGGGTCGCGCGGCACGAACCAGAGGAGGAGCCAGTCGACCAGGGTGCGCACGCATCGTCTCCCGGCGGCGGCGGGCTCAGCGGGCCGCCTCGATGACCCGCAGCATACTCGGAGCGGGCCAGGGCTCGGGGCGGGGCTGGTCGCGGTTGGGGCCGAGCGTCTCCCAGCGGAGCATGAAGCGCCGGTCGCCGGCGGGTGTTCCCGTGTCGAACGCCCGACGCACCTCCATGCCGGGGAACGGCGACTCGACGCCACCGCCGGCCGGCCGCCGCGGAGTGGTCGTGCCGGAGACGGCCAGCGTCGCCGGATCGAGCGTCCAGGTGCCGCTCCCGGCCACGCTCGTGTGATCCTGCACGAGCGTGCCGTTCGGGCTCGCCTCGACCGGGCCGATCCGGACCTCGAAATCGATCGTGCCTCCGCCGCCGAACTCCCAGCGGTGGTCCCAGTGGCTCGTCTGGCGGATCCGCCAGCGGCCATCCTCGAGGCGGGCGGCGCGGATCTGCGACCGGCCGGCCTCGTCGTAGGCGTGGTACGACAGCACCGGCCGATGCCGGGCGTCGAAGCCGATCCGCACGAGACCGTTGATCAGGCCCTGGCCGGGCGGGACCGGGTCGACCACCTCGCAGGTGTCGGCGGTGATCGGCAGGTCGAGCGGCGTGCCGTCGCTCCGTTCCCAGTGCACGAGATCGCGGCTCCGGGCGTAGCAGACGTCGTGGCAGGTGTCGCAGTCGGGGGTGTCGCGCCACACCCAGGCGAGGTGAAACAGCCCGTCGGGCCCGCGGATCGGTCCCTCGAAGTAGGCGTTCATGGTGTCGCCGTCGCGGCGGCCGCCGGTGAGTGGAGCGTCGACGAGTCGCCGCCACGACCGGGTCGCGGCGTCGTAGCGGTTGATGATCTGGTCGCCGTCGCCGCTCGACCCGTGCCGATGCATGAACACCAGTTCCCCGGCGGCGTCGTGCAGGAACACGGGGTAGGTGACGCGATCCTCGCGATCACCGGTCATCCGATGCACCGGCTCGAAGGACTCGGCCGTGAACGGCTCGGCGAGCGGATGGCGGGAGCGGAAGTAGACCAGCGGCGACGAGTGCATGTCGGCGGCGAGGTGCACGAAGCCGTCACGATCGACGGCCAGCGCGACGGAGTTGTGGCTGTCCCAGCCGGTCGTCCGCGGGAGCGGCACGAAGGTCCAGGTCCGCTCACCGAGTGACCGCACCGCCACGGTCAGCCGGCGGTCGGCGTCGTAGAAGCCGACGAGCTGCCGGTCGCCGGCCGTGAGCAGGGCGAAGCCGACGGGATGGCCCGACCACACCGGGGCGACGTCGACCGGGGCTGGCTCGTCCGCCCGGCCCAGGGCCGCGAGACTCACCACGGCGGCGGCGATCCAGCCGCAGCGGCCGGCTGTCTGCGGCCGAAGCAGGCGGGTGTCAGCGGTGGCCACGGGCGCCCGCCAGCCACTGGTCCGCCCAGGTTCGCACGCCGTCCACACCCTTGCGGTGGCAGAAGTCACCGAGCGTCTCGCCCGAGTGCCGCTCGGCCTTGTAGCAGGCGAGCACGGCCGTGATTTCCTTCGACAGATCCTCGAACGGCACGACGTCCTTGTACTGCTCGTTGAGCCGGTCGCCGAGCAGCCGGCCGCCGAGGAACACCGTGTATTTGCCGGCAGTGCGGCCCACGATACCGATGTCGGAGTTGTAGGGGCGGGCACAGGCGTTGGGGCAGCCGGTCA
>JBIIMU010000281.1:0-4228 GCA_044337845.1 Pirellulales bacterium
GGCCGCCGCGACCGCCAGTTCGGTGAGCCGCACCGGGCCGGTCGTCCGCCAGAGCCGCGCCGTCCCATCGAGCGACCCCGAGGCCAGTCGATCGCCGTCCGGATGAAATGCCAGTGCGGCGACCGCGGCGTCGTGGCCGACGAGCTCGCGGAGCACCATCCGCTCCTCGACGCTCCAGACCGTGATCCGCCCGTCCGCGGACCCCACCGCCAGCCGTCGGCCGTCGGGCGTGAAGGTGAGCGACTCGATCGTGGCCCGGTGGCTGGAGAGCCTGCCGAGCACCCCGCCGCTGGCCGCGTCCCAGAGATGCACGTCACCGTCGCCGGTGCCCGCGGCCAGTCTGCCGCCGTCGTGGCTCAGCGCCATTTGCAGCCGGCTCGTGCGGACGCCGGCCGGAAACGTGATCGACGCGACGATGTCGCCGCTACGGGCATCGTGGAGGACCGCGATACCCGGCTCCCGGCGGGGCGTCTGCTCGGGCACCACCGTGGCGAGGAGCCGCGTGCCGTCGCCGCTGAAAGCGAAGGGGCCGGCCCGCGTCCGCGCATCCCCGGGGCGGGCCATGGCGCGGCCGTCGTCGGCATCCCAGAGCGTCAGCTGGCCGTGGCGGTCGACCGTGGCCAGGCGGCTGCCGTCGGGGGAGAAGCCGGCGGCGAGCAGGCGGCCCGTGGCCCCTTCGAGCGTGGCCACGCGGCGGCGGGCCGCCACGTCCACGACCTCGAGCGTCCCCCCGTCGCCGAAGGCGAGGGCCCGCGTCCCGTCGTCCGTCGTGGCGAGTCGGTCACGGGTGTCGTCGTCCTCGGCGATGCGGCGGCCGTGGGCCCACCACGCCGACGGCCAGCCGTCGCCCACCGGCAGCGGCGAGCGGCGGCCCGAGCGGAGGTCGAAGAACGTGGTCGTCTCGCCGTCGGCCCCGCGGTGCGGCAGCGGACCCATGCTGACCGCGGGACGCTTCGCCGAGATTTTGTCGTACAGCCCACTCTGCGCGCGGATGCCGAGCGTGCCGCCGTCTGGCGCGAAGCGCACCGCGCTCACCGGGCCCTGGGCTGCGATCGCGTCGGTGGCGTCGTCCACCTCCGCCGCCAGGCAGCGGACCTCGAGCGGCGGGGCCCCCGGCGCCGCGGCGGCGGTCTCCGCGAGCAGCCGGCGCGCGGCCTGGCGGTTGCCTTCGGCGAGGGCGAACTGGACCGATCGCAGGTTGGCCACGGCCAGCAGCCGCTTGGCCATCGCGGCCTCGGCGTCGGCGCGGTCGCGTTCCCGCCGCGCCGCCTCGCGGCCGGCCGCCGCCTCGCGGGCCAGCTCGAGCGACTCCCGCCGCGCCTGGTCCGCCCGCAGGGCGAAGATTGCGACGCCGGCGGTGCCCGCGAGCACGGCGGCCGTGACCGCGGCGACGGCGACCGCCGCGATCCGGTGGCGACGGGCGAGGCGGCCGAGCGACTCGGCGAGCCCCGGCCGGGCCGCCGCGATCGGCTCCCCATCGAGCCAGCGTCCGAGATCCGCGTCGAGTTCGGCGGCGCTGGAATACCGCCGGGTGCGGTCCTTTTCGAGGCAGGTGGCGACGATCGTCTCCAGATCGCCGCGGAGCTGCCGGTCGTGGAAGCCGATCCGCCGCGGCTCGACCTCGCGGACCACGCTGGCGACCCGGTGCACCGGCTTGCCGACGACGTCGTAGGGCAGCCGCCCGACGAGCAGCTCGTGGAGCACGACGCCGAGCGAGTAGACGTCGGTGCGGACATCCACGTCGTCGGCCGCGTCCTCGAACTGCTCGGGGCTCATGTAGTGCAGGCTGCCCACGAGCTGGCCGACCGCGGTGTGCATGGTCGTCAGCGTGGCGTCTGCATCCGTGCAGCGGGCCACGCCGAAGTCGATCACCTTCGGCCGCCCCTCGGCGTCGACGAGGATGTTGCTCGGCTTGAGATCCCGGTGGATCACGCCCCGCTGGTGCCCGTGCGCCACCGCCTGGCAGACCTCGCGGAACAGCCGGACCCGCTCGCGGGGCGGGAGCCGTCGGGCCTCGGCGGCCGCGGTGATCGGCCCGCCGCCCTCCACGTACTCCATCACGAAGCAGGGCAGCGCGCCCTCGGCGGTGCGGTGCATGCCGACGGAGAAGATGCGGGCGATGCCGGGATGCGACAGCCGCCCGAGGACGTGGGCCTCGTGGAGAAACCGGCGGCCGGCGGCCGGCGACAGGGATCCGGCCCGGAGCACCTTGACCGCGACGGTGCGGGCGGGGATTCCCTGCCGGCCCTCGTAGACGCAGCCCATGCCGCCTTCGGCGATGAAGCGAGTGATCGTCACGTCGTCGACGATGGTGCCCGGAGCGAGCCGGGCGTCCTCCGCGACGCGGCCGCTCGCCGGCCCGAAGGCCGTCAGGCCCGTGAAGCCGAGTCCCGAGTCGGAAGCGTCGCCATCGTGCGGGGGAAGGGCCATGGGGCGGCCGGTCGGCGGTGGGGGCGGGGCCTGGTCAGACGCGCGGCAGCTCGTAGCCCTGGCGATACTCGCGGGTGAACAGCCGCGCTGCCTCGGGGTCCGCCGACGTCTCGGTGGCCGGGTTGATCGCCAGTTCGCGGCCCAGGGTGAGCTTCGTCTTGGAAACGTCCACCGCGTTGTCCTGAAGGTAGGTCTCGAAGGTGTCGAGCGACGCCCTCACTCGCGGGTCGTCGGCCGCGAGCGTCGGCCGCGCGGTGACCGGCACCGCCTCGCCGAGCGCCCACGACACGTTGCCCAGATGCGCCAGGGCGCTCGACCAATGGCCATCCTCGATGTCGAGGTGGAGGTCCTGGTGGCGGCGGCTCTTCACGGCGCCGACGAAGTTGGCGAAGTGCTGCTGGTAGCTGCCCCCCTCCCACTTGCCGAGCTCGTGGCCGTCGTAGTCGAAGGCGACGGCCGAGGTGTAGTTGGGGCAGACCACGAAGCCCTCGGTGCCGTAGATCACGGCGCAGGCCTTCTCCAGCGGGTTCTTGGTCTTCAGCCCGAACGTCACCGGGGTCTTCTGCGGAAGGCCGCGGACGTCCGACACGAGGATCGCGTCGTCCCACTGGTAGATCGTCACCTGGCTGTTGGCCACGTCGCCGTTGTCCACGTAGCCGAGGCGGCCGCCGAGGCTCACGACCCGCTTCGGTAGTTCCTGCTTGCCGAGGGCCCAGCGGCACTTGTCGAGCTCGTGCGGATTCTGGTTGCCCAGGTCGCCGTTGCCGGTCACGCTCGTCCAGTGCCAGTCGTAGTGGAGCCGCTTGCGAACCGGCACCACCTTGGGCGCCGGGCCGGCCCAGAGGTCGAAGTCGAGGCCCGGCGGGAGCGGGGCCGGCGTGTCGACGAGGCCGATGCTGTCGCGCTGCCGGAAGCAGATCGCATGCGCCGCCTTCACCGGCCCGAGCTTCCCCGACTTCACGAACTCCATCATCTTCCGGGTGCCCGACATGCTCCGGCTCTGCACGCCCATCTGGCACATCCGGCCGAGCTTCCGGGCCCACTGCGTGATCACGCGGCCCTCGTCCACGTTGTGGCTGCAGGGCTTCTCGACGTAGACGTCCTTGCCGGCCTGCATGGCCCACACGGCCATCAGGGCGTGCCAGTGGTTGGGCGTGGCGATCGAGACGGCGTCGATGTCCTTGCGATCGAGCAGCGCCCGCACGTCCTTGACGTACTCCGGCTTGTGATCCGCCTTCTCGAACCGCTTGCCCTGCTTCTCGTACGACGCCGGATCGCAGTCGCACACGGCGACGAGTTCGACGTCGCGGTTGGCGAGCCACTCGCCGATGTGGCCGCCGCCCTGGCCGTTGCAGCCGATCACGGCCACCCGAACCTTGCCCGCGGAGCGGTCGGGCGGCGCGGCGGGCTCGTCGGCGGCGCGGGCGGCGGGGCCGGCGAGCGCGGCACCGGCGAGGGCCAGCGCCCGCTCCACGAAATCGCGGCGGGTGGGATCGAGGCGGAAGGTCGAGGGCATGGAAAAACGCTCCGGGGACAGGGTGCCCACCGTCACAGGGCGAGGGCGCGAATGGTGCGGAACTCCACCTTCATCGGCAGGCCGGCGTGGATCTGGAGACCGATCGGTGCCGGGCCGTCGTACTTCGGATTGGTGTACGACGACACCTGCTCGCCATTGAGCCACACGGTGAACGTGTCGCCCCGGGCCTCCAGGCGGATCCGGTTCCAGTCGCCCGGCTTCAGCAGGTCGCCGGCCCGGGGGGCCCGGGCCTCCTCGGGGTACTTGCCGGTATAGAAGGAG
>JBIIMU010000282.1:0-4214 GCA_044337845.1 Pirellulales bacterium
GGAGTTCCACCAGCGTGAAACCGGGAAGGCGTCGAGTGGCTCGGTCGCGCGGGCGTGATGGAAGCTGCATGGCGAGGGGTTCCAGGGTGGGGAGCGGGGCGGCTCGCCTGGCCGGCCTGCCGATGCCTCACGACGTTTCTGGTATTGAGAATCGTTCTCGTATTAAAGGCATTCGCCGGGGATTCTGAAAGTCCGGCCTATGGGGCCTGAAATCCTGGGGGGTTGGCGAGGGGCCAACCGGCACGCCGGGGTCAGCCCGGCTTCGTGCCCGTGATCAGGAGCGTGATGTGATAGAAGACCGGCGCGGCGAAGCACATCGAGTCGATTCGGTCGAGCACGCCGCCATGGCCCACCACCAGCGTGCCGTAGTCCTTCACGCCGCGGTCCCGCTTGATTGCGCTCATCGTCATTCCCCCGGCGAAACCCATCACCGCCACCACGAGCCCGGCCAGCGTTGCCTGCCAGAGTTGGAACGGCGGCGCCGCCCACCACAGCGCGGCTGCGAGGAGCGCGGTGCTCGTGGCGCTGCCCAGCAGGCCCTCCCACGTGCGGTTCGAACTCACCGCCGAGGCCACGAGCCGCTGGCCCAGCATCCGGCTCCAGACATACTGCATGCAGTCGGCGAACTGCACGAGCAGGATCAGGAAGAAGAGCAGCCGAAAGTTGCCGGTGCGGTCGGCGTCGGAGGCCCCCGCGATCGGGATCTGCAGCAGGGCCGGGGCGAACGACAGGCAGTAGACGCAGACCACGAGCCCCGCCTGGATCTTCGCCGTCCGCTCGAGGAACCGCTTGTAGTCGCCGGCGAAGGCGACGCGGGCCAGCACGAAGAGCGTGGCGTAGACCGGCAGGAAGACGCTGAAGATGTCGTAGCGGTTGAGCCCCACGAGCACGTAGTGCAACGGCGTGAACAGGAAGAACACCCAGAACAGCGCGCGGTGGTCGCCCTTGCGCGTGGGCGTGAGGGTGATGAACTCGCGAAGCGCCCAGAATGAGACCAGCCCGAAGAGCACCACCGTCGCCGTCGTGCCCAGCCAGAAGGCCGCGGCCAGCACGGTGCACAGGATCCACCAGCCGCGGAGCCGGTCGTTGAAGGTGCGGATCGCCGCCGGGTCGAGGCCGCGGTCGGGGTGTCGCTTGAGGAACTGACCGACCGCCGTGGCGACCGTGAGCAGGGCGAGCACGCCGGCGACGAGCGCGATGGTGCGGTTGTCGTTCATGCCGGGCTCATTCCTTGAGGGAGAGCACGGCGCGGCGGGCGCGGGCCAGGAAGTCGAGCTTGGCCTCGCCCCGCTCCAGCCACATCGGCGGCCCGAAGCTGATGCACGAGAGCAGGGGCACCGGCAGGAACTCGCCGCGGGGCAGCACGCGGTTGAGGTTGTCGATGTGCACCGGGATCAGCTCGAGGTCGGGCCGCTTCTTGGCCAGGTAGTAGAGCCCGCTCTTGAACTCGCCCACCTCGCCGCCGGCGCTGCGGCCCCCCTCGGGAAACACGATCAGCGAGTGGGTGGTGCCGATCTCCCGGATCATCACGTCGACCGGGCTCTGATGGACCTTGATGTCGGTGCGGTCGATGAGGATCGCGTCGAACACCTCCTCCGCCAGCCAGCGGCGGACGATGCCGCGAGACCAGTAATCCTTCGCCGCGGCCGGCCGCGTGAGCTCCCGGACCGACTGCGGGAGCGACGACCAGACGATCAGGGCGTCGAGATGGCTGGTGTGGTTGGCGAAGTAGACCCGCTGGCAGGTGTCCGGCTGGCTGGCGATCCAGCGCACGCTCGACCCGGCGAGGAGCCGCGCGAGGCCGGCGAGGCCGAGCCCCGCGGCCCGGCACAGCGGCGACCGGCCCGACGACGTTCGCGGCGGCTCCGGCTGCTTCTCGGGAATGTCGGCGGGCGAGAGCATGGGGTCATCTTCGGCCGTGGCGGCAGAGGCGGTCAATGTGCTGCCCCCGCGGCGACGAAGGGATTGTGCCGCCGCTCATGGCCGATCGTCGTGGGGCCGCCATGCCCGGGATACACGATCGCGTCGTCCGGAAGCACGTAGAGCTGGCTGCGGATGCCGGCCGCCAGGGCGTCGGCATCGCCGTCGGCGAAGTCGCTCCTGCCGACACCTTCCCGAAACAGCACGTCGCCGCCGAACACGACCACGGGCGCGACGCCCTCGACCACGAACACGACGTGGCCGCGGGAATGGCCCGGAATCTCGCGGACGGAAAACTCGAGGCCCGCCACCGCGACCCGTTCCCCGTGGTCCAGCAGCCGGTCGGCGGGGGGGCTGACGAGCGGCACGCCGAACGCGGCCGACAGGTTGCCGGCGGGGCTCGTCAGCTTGGCCGCGTCGTGGCGTCCGATCAGGATCGGCAGGGCGGGCCAGCGGTCGCGGAGGCTGGCGTTGCCGGCGATGTGGTCGGAGTGCCCGTGCGTCAGCAGGATCGCCTCCGGCACCAGCCGGTGCTCGTCGATCCAGTCGGCGACCGCCTGCGGCTCGAACCCGGGGTCGATCACGACGCACCGCTCGTCGCCGGAGCGGCGGACCACGTAGGTGTTTTGGCCGAACGGCTGCGACTCCACGCAGGCCACCTGAAGCGGCTCGGCGGGGCACGACAGGAAGGTGGAGGCCATGGGTCGACGGGGCCTGGGCGGGGCGGGCTCGGAAACCGAGCATGGTTGCCGCGGGGCCGCGGGACAAGGACGGGGGTTTTCGGGCAGGAAACGCCGCATTTTCGGGTCGTAACTGGCATGGCGGTTGGGAGGGGCGGCCCTCTAGACTTCGCCCCTCCTGGCCGATGATTCTGCCGGGGACTGTCCAGTTTCGCGGATCCAGGGAGGGATCGATGGCCCGTCGTGCATGTGTCCGACCGTTTCCGGCGGCCCGGGTCGGCTGCCTGCGTGGCGGCGTGATCGCCTCCGCCCTCCTGCTGGGTGCCTCGGCCTTCGCCCAGGACCTCGGTCCCGGGCTCGTGCCGCACGGCGACGTGGCCCAGGGCAACGCCGGTGCCTCCGACGCGCAGGCAGCCGCCCCGGCCGGGCAGCACCCCCTGCAGCCGGCCCTCGAACTCGCGCAGCGCGGGCTTTCCCAGCTGCGGTCGACGATCAAGGACTACTCCTGCACGATGGTCAAGCGGGAGCGGATCGACGGCAAGCTCAACGACCACGAATACATGTTCGCGAAGGTGCGGCACGAGCCCTTCAGCGTCTACCTCTACTTCCTGTCGCCCGACTCGGTGAAGGGCCAGGAGGTCATCTACGTCGACGGCCGGAACGACGGCAACATGTTCGCCCACGCCGGCAGCGGCGTGCGGGCCATGGTGGGCACCGTGACCCTCAAGCCCAACGGCGCCCTCGCGATGCAGGGCAACCGCTACCCGGTGACGGAACTCGGTGTCGAGAACCTCGCCAAGCGGCTCGTCGAGGTCGCGGAGCACGACAAGCAGTTCGGCGAGTGCGAGGTCAACTTCTATCCGAATGCGAAGGTCAACGGCCGGGTGTGCACCTGCGTGCAGGTGGTGCATCCGGTGCCCCGCCGCAACTTCCGCTTCCACCTCGCCAGGGTGTTCATCGACGACGAGTACCTGATCCCGGTCCGCTACGAAGCGTATGACTGGCCGCAGGAACAGGGTGGGCAGCCGGTGCTCATGGAGGAGTACACCTACATGAACGTGAAGGTCAACAACGGCTTCACCGACGCCGACTTCGACCCCAAGAACTCGGCGTACAAGTTCGGCGTGAAGTGAGGCCGGACGGTTCCGGCGGAACCGCCGCGCTCTGGTGAGCTTGCTTCAGGAAGCCGCAATCGCGTGAGCGATGCGGACAGCGGCCGGCTCGGTCGGGGGCTCGGGTCTCCCCGTGCCCCGTCGCCGGACGCTCGCGTCGGGCATCCTGCCCGCCGCTCACTCGAATGCCGCCGGCGCTTCGCCATCCTGGCTGCGCTTGGCGTCATACGCCGGCTCCCGGGGCACGGGGAGCCCCGAGCTGAGTTCGTGCCGCAGGTGCACGGGCCTGCACGGAAGCCGCCGGGGCGTGAGCGATGCGGTGGTGTGTCGGCCTCAGGAAGCCGCAATCGCGTGAGCGATGCGGACCGGCGGCTATGGTCAGCTGCGGGGGGGGTCTTCGAACCGCATGTGCTTGACCGACTCGCCCGAGTCGCGGAGTTCGAGCAGCGCGTCGATGCCGATCGCGAGGTGCTTCTCCACGAACCGCCGGCTCACGTCGCGG
>JBIIMU010000283.1:0-4192 GCA_044337845.1 Pirellulales bacterium
CCGAAAACCACAAGCCGGTGCTGTTGTTTGCCGTCGAGATGAGCGGCGGATTGACCGTGAGGGCACGGTTGAAGGTCGTGCCGGTGATGACGGTTCCGGAATCAACCAGAGTGCCTTGGTAGACGACGTTCGAAAGGGGGGACGACGGAGCGCCCTGCCCGTAGCCACCGCTCGTGCCTGTGCCGACAACGGGAATGAGCGGCCCCGTGAGGGCGTTGTAGTTCCACTGGGTCAGCACCGTCTGGGCCGAGGCAGAGGCCACGCAGGAGAGGATCAGGACACCGCCGGCGAGCGTCCGAAAAGCCAGGGCACGCATGGGAAAACTCCGCTGTGGAAACCGCCTTCTTGCGGCAGCCCCACGCGGGACCACCTCCGGGCACGCGGGCCTCGGATGTCTCCCTTTCCGCTGCACAATGCGCGCCAAACGTCACCAGCCGAGAAAAGTTTCTCGAGGCGTGACGTTTTTCTCGGCGGAGACCGGCAAAACCACCCTTCTTGCGGGATTCACGACCTGGCCGTCGCGTTTCCCGAATCCGGCGAAACCTTTCGCCAATACGGCGAAACGGTTTCGCCGATCCCGCGAATGAGTTCGCAGAAGCGGTGAACCGTCTCGCAGCCGTTTCGCCTCACCGGCCCCGTAAACAGGGCTCGGTTCGGATGGGCCTCGTCTGGTGACGCCATCCCTCGGGAAGGGAGTTAGCGAACGCCATGCCAAACGCCACGACAACAACCCACATCGAAGGGCCCCGAGCGGCGAGGCACCGGAGGACCCCATCGCTTCCGCGATTGGGCTTCCTGCCGAGTGAGCCTCAGGCCAGGGTGGTCTCGAAGTCGAGCAGCTCGACGTCCGGACTCATGAACCCGTCGCACACCGGCTCGGCCTTCGCGAGGTCAGTGGACAGGTACTTCTTGTTGTCGTCGCAGAAGATCGTGGCGACGGTCGCCCCCATGGCCTCCCGCTCGAGCACCTGCAGGGCCCCGAGCAGGTTCGCCCCGGACGAGATGCCCACGCCGAGCCCGAGTTCCCGGGCGAGCTTCTGGGCCATCAGGATCGCGTCGCCGTCGTGCACCTGGATCACGGGGGCGAGGGCGTCGAGCCGGAGGATCCCGGGGATGAACTCGTCCGACACGCCCTGGATCCGGTGCCGCCCCACCTTGTGGCCGGTGGACAGCGTCGGTGACTCGGCGGGCTCGAGCGGATGCACGCGGGCCGAGATCCCGTGGCGGGCAAACGCCTCGGCCACGCCCATCACGGTGCCCCCGGTGCCGACCCCCGCCACGAAGGCGTCGGGGGTGAGCCCCAGGCTCGCGAGTTGGGCGACGAGCTCCGGCCCCGTGGTGGTGGCGTGGGCCTGCACGTTGGCCTGGTTGTCGAACTGCCGGGGGAGAAAGACGCGGCCGAGCTCCCGGCCCAGCGTCTCGGCATTGGCGATGCTGCCGAGAAAGCCGCCCGCCTCCCGCGACACGAGCCGGATGTCGGCGCCGAACGAGCGGATCACGGCCTTCCGCT
Organism: Pirellulales bacterium; assembly: GCA_044337845.1. Lineage (GTDB taxonomy): Bacteria > Planctomycetota > Planctomycetia > Pirellulales > UBA1268 > QWPN01. The sequence goes on from JBIIMU010000283.1 coordinate 1,511, forward strand.
CCTCGCTCATCCAGTCGGGCATGAAGATCACCACCGGATGCCCGAGCGCGGCGCCGAGCGCCGAGAAGGCGATGCCGGTGTTGCCGCTGGTGGCCTCGACGATCGTGTCGTCGGGGCCGAGCACCCCCTGCTCGATCGCCGTCCGGCAGATGTGGAAGGCCATCCGGTCCTTGATGCTGCCGGTGAGGTTGAGGTATTCGGCCTTGGCGTGCACGCGGCACTCGCGGCCCCGGTACCGCAGCCGCACGCTCACCAGCGGCGTGTCGCCGACCATGGGGCGGAGGCCCTTCAGACGGCGCATGCGGGGATCGTCGGGCATGAATCGCGGTCGCGCGGGGCGGGCCCACGGAGGCTCAGGGGAGGTCGGTCGTCTCGCTGCCGGCGGGTGTCACCGCCGACCAGAACACGGCCTGATCGACGTCGCTCGAAAGACTGCGAACGCTGGCGTCGAGCATGCCGACCGTGATCGTGCCGGGGTGCGCCCCCTGGATCCGCAGGGCGTCGGCGTCGGCCGCCGGAGGCTTGTCTTGGATGGGCGGCGAGATCACGTCGGCCATGGCGTTGGCGGCCTGGGCGTTGAACCTCGCGCTCCACGCGCCCGGCTGGCCGAACGCGATCGACCGGGCCGGCCGATTCCCCCGGCCGAGCGGAGCCGCGGTGGTCGATTCGGGATGGGCGAACGTCGGTGCACTCGCGCCGTTGCGGCGGCTGTACTGCGAGACGACCGTCGCGCCGCTGGCGAGCGCCCGGCAATAGGCCTCGGCCAGGGCGATCGTCTTCGACGTGCCGTCGGTCACCTTGCGGAGCATCGGGTTGTCGGAGAACAGCGTGCCGTTGGTGAGGTACGAGACGGTGCCGGGGATCGCGGAGTTGCCGGTGAACTCGGAGGCCACGATCGACCGGGTCACGTCCGACGGGCAGTTGAACGTGGCCACCGTCGGGAGCCGATTGGTGAGCAGCGTGGACACGCCGGTGAACGTCTGCCGCAGGGCTTCGTCTTCGGCATACGACAGCACGATCACGTGCAGCGGGTAGGTCTGCGGCGTGCCACCGGACGACGTCGTGCCGCTCCTCACGGTGTTGGAGAGGGCGTCGGGCAGCCGCTCGCGCTTGGCCGAGGCGAAGTTCATCACGGCGAGCGAGATCTGCCGCACCTGGTTGCCACACTGCGTCCGCCGCGCCGACTCGCGGGCCGCCTGCACGGCCGGCAGCAGGAGCCCGATGAGCACCGCGATGATCGCGATCACCACGAGCAGCTCGACCAGCGTGAAGGCTCGCCGCGACCGGTCCCGGAACGTGACTGGCGTGCTGCACCGCATCCGAAAACTCCTGTACCAGTTCGCGAGAGACCGGGGATCGCCGCACCGCCTCACACACCGCCAATGTTCACCGCTTGAGTAGCCTATACTCGTCCATTCCGTCCACGCAAACCCCCGGTTGATGGGGCGCCCGTGCGACCCACCTGTCGGCGGCCCCACTCCCTGCCCATGCCACCGCTGACGCACTTCGCCGAGCTCGTGCTCGCCACGATGCTGGCGCTCCTGCCCGTGACGAATCCGCCCGCCTCCGCGCCGGCGTTTCTCGCCCTCACCGAGCGCATGCCGCCGGCCCGACGGATCGCCCAGCTGCGGTCCGCCTGCTGCTTCATGGCGGCGATCCTGATCACCTTCCTGGTGGCCGGCTCGCTCATCATGCGGTTCTTCGGCATCTCCATCCCGGGCCTGCGGATCGCCGGCGGCCTGATGGTGGCCGGCATCGGGTCGGGCATGCTCACCGGTTCAGCCGACCGGCGGCCCGCCGACGCGGACGACGATGCCGGCGAAGGCGGACGCGACATCGCCTTCTCGCCGCTCGCCATGCCGATGCTCAGCGGCCCGGGATCGATCGCCGTGACCCTCGGCCTGACCTCGCTCGCGAAGACCTGGCTCGACTACGCGGCGATCGCCGTGGGCATCGTCGCGGTGGCGCTGATCGCCTACGCGACCCTGCGGCTTTCGGGATCGATCGTGGCGGTGATCGGCCGGTCGGGCATGAACGCCCTGACCAAGGTGATGGGGTTTCTGCTGCTCTGCATCGGCATCCAGTTCATCGTGAATGGCGTGCTGGGGATCGCCACCGATCCGGCGATCGTCCGCAGCATCCGCGACGCCGCCGCCCCCTGACAGCGGCCGGCGGTCACCGCCGCCGCGGCCGGCCGGGGCTCACCGCCCCAGCCGAATGGACATCCCGGCGGGGATCGCCCACACTTTGATTCTCCACTCCGCCCGCGACGTCCGCCCCGCAACGCCCCCTTATGAGCCTCTTCGTCTTCGGCCACCGCAATCCCGACACCGACGCCATCTGCTCGGCGATCGCCTACGCCGACCTCCTCCAGCGGACCACGCGGCCCGACGCGGTCGCGGCCTGCTGCGGACCGCCCAACAAGCGCACGGAATACGTGCTCGAGCGGGCCGGCCTCGCCCCGCCCCGGATCATCATGGACGTCCGCCCGGCCGCGGAAGACCTCTGCCGCAAGGCGGTGGTCACGGCGTCGTTCGGAGAGTCGTTTCACGAGGTCTACCGGCGGATGCAGGCCCACGACCTGCGGGCCATTCCCGTCGTCGACGACGATCGCCGCGTGGAGGGCGTGCTCTCCGTGCTCGACGTCATGGGGCTCTTCTTCCAAAACGACAACGACCCCGT
>JBIIMU010000284.1:0-4191 GCA_044337845.1 Pirellulales bacterium
TCCTCTGCCGGCAGCCGCTGGCCTACGAGACGCTCCTCGGCGAGCACGGGGCGGGATTGTCCGGGGGCGAGAAGCAGCGGCTCTCGATCGCCCGCACGCTCCTCTACGACCCCCGGGTGCTGGTGCTCGACGAGGCCACGAGCAACATCGACGCCGAAGCCGAGAAGGCGATCCAGGAGGCGCTCGCCGTGCTCGTGCGGGGCCGGACCACGATCGCGATCGCCCACCGCCTCTCCACGCTCCGTAACGCCGACCGGATCCTCGCCTTCGACCGCGGCCGGCTGGTCGAGCAGGGGACGCACGCCGAACTCCTCGCCGCCGACGGCGTCTACGCGCGGCTCGTCCGCATCCAGACCCAGGTGACGAAGCAGCCCACGGTCGACACGCTCCTCGTCGAGGCCGAAGAGCCCGCCACGGCCGCCGCCGAGCCGGCCTCCGAGCCCGCTGCCGCGGCCGGGATCGTGTGGCTCGATCCGACGCGGCATCGCTTCCGCGTCGGCGATCAGCAGCGGATCGAGCTCGACGCGACCGACGGGAACACGCCGGCCGTCGTGTTCGTGATCCGCACGTTTCCGGCCACCCACCCGGAGGAGTATCTCTCGGTGCGGGGCTGGGACGAGCACGGCGACGAGGTGGAGCTCGGCATGATCCGCCGCCTGGACGACTGGCCGGAGGCGGAGCGGCGGGTGCTTCGCGACGCGCTGCGGCGGCGGTCGCTGATTCGCGAGGTGCGACGGGTCCACGAGGTGCGGCTCGTGCACGGCTACCTCGACTTCGACGTGGAGGCCGACTGCGGCCGGCGGCGGTTCACCATCCGCTGGACCCAGGGGCAGGCGTTCGACTTCGGCACCGGCGGCAAGCTGCTGGTCGACACCGACGAGAACCGCTGGGTCGTGCCGCGAATCGACGGGCTGCCGCAGCCGGATCGGGAGCGGTTTTTGCAGTACGTTTACTGGTGAACCACGACCCACCAAAAACCGACAAAAAAGGCCGGCCATGACGGTTTTGCGGGGCATTTGCGGCCCGTCCGGGCCGCCACTACAACCATGGGGCTCAGGAAGAGGGGTGTCCACCATCGCGGTGGCGCCTTTCGATCCGTCAGGGACGACGGAGCCACCGCTCGTTGGATTGGACTTTCGTTTTTCCTTCTGGAGTTGATCGATGAACATCGTTGACCTGATTTCGAGCCAGATGACGCCCGACGTGCTGGGCAAGCTGGGCGGCCTCATCGGCGCCAGCGAGTCGCAGACGAAGACCGCGACGAGCGCGGCCGTCCCGGCGCTGCTGAACGTGTTCGGCAAGATGGCCGGCACCCCGAGCGGATCCGACCAGCTCGCCAAGGCGATGGGCGGCCTCGACCTCGGCATGCTCGGCAACCTCGCCGGCCTGCTCGGCGGCAGCCAGGCGTCGGGCCTGGGCAGCCTCGGCGGCAACCTGCTCACCTCGCTGCTCGGCGGCGGCAACATGATGTCGAGCCTCGTGGGCACGCTGGCCTCGTTCGCCGGCATGCAGCCCGGGATCATGAAGACGCTCGTCACGTATCTCGCGCCGGTGGTGCTCGGCATGGTGGCCAAGCAGTTCACGGGTAAGCCCGACGCCGCCGGCGTGGCCCGGCTGTTCTCGGAGCAGTCCGGCAACATCCGCAACGCGCTGCCGCGGGGCCTGTCGCTCGCCGATCTCGGTGACGTCGGTGGCCGCGGGACCGACGCCGTGCGCTCCGGAACGCACTCGCACGAGACGGTCCGCCACGGCGGCCACTCGCACGAGCCGCAGTCGTCCGGCGGTCTGCCGGGCTGGCTCCTGCCGCTGCTCGCCCTCGGGGCCGCCGGCCTCGCCTGGTACCTCTGGAACCAGAACCAGGTCAAGAAGGCCGAGGAGGTTCGTCCCGTCGCCGTGAAGGAGACGGTGCGTCGCGAAGGCCCCGTGACCGTGCGCGAGCAAGAGGTCGTCGCCACGAAGGGCAAGGACGTGATCGACATCGTCGCCGACGAGATCTCGATCGACCCGAAGTTCCTCGAGGCGGTCCGGATCGGCAAGAACGCCACCGAGCTGTTCGGGGGCCTGGGCAGCGTGCTCAAGGGCGTGACCAACGAGGAGACGGCTCGGCTCGCCCTGCCGGAACTCGAGAAGCTCGCCCCGATGCTGACGACCCTCGAGGCCGAGGCCGGCAGGCTGCCCGCCGAGGAGAAGCCGGCGTTCGCCTCGTTCGTGGGCAAGAACCTCGGAATGCTCTCGAAGGTGATCGACACCGTGATGGTGATCCCGGGCGTCAAGGATCTGCTCGGCCCGGTCGTCGTGCCGATGGTCGAGACGCTCACCAAGCTCTCGAAGTGAGCCCGGGCGGTCACGCCTGACACACGATCACCGGCCCGGATCGGCCCCGCCGATCCGGGCCGGCTCGTTTTCAGAGGATCGCGAGAGGGTTCCGCTTCTCTTCGAACGTGCCGCGGGTGACACCCACGCGGTTGGAGGCGCGGAGCTCGGTCCAGACCTCGCGGCCGGTCTTCCGTCCCGCGAGCAGGCCGCGGTACGCCGCGATCACCCGGGCGATCTCCGCGTCACCCTCGTCGAGCAGCTCGACCCGCAGGTGCCGCACCCCCGCCGCGAGCAGCGCGGGCACCGCTTCGGCGCCGCTCTGGGGCACCGCGCTCCAGAGCGTGTTGCGGCAGCCGACGTCGGCCGTGAGCGGGTGCGCCACGCCGAGCCGATCGCGGAGCTGCACCACGTGCTCGTCGCAGGGGCGGCCGCAGTTGGTCTTGTTCGTGCCCGGGGAGAGCACCGCGCAGAACACGCAGTGCTCCATGTGGAACATCGGCATGTGCTGGTGGATCACCACCTCGAGCCGCCCGGCCGGCGCCGCTCCCGCCAGGGCGAGCAGCTGCTCTCGGTTGCAGTCGTACGACGCCGTCACCCACTCGCAGCCGGCGTCGAGGAGGAACTCCGCGGTGCGGTCGTTGGCCACGTTGAGCGAGAAGTCGCCGACCACCGCCAGCCCTGCATCGCGAAAGAACCGCAGCCCCGACCAGGTGCGGACGAGCACGCCGTCGGGTTCGTGCCTGGCGAGCGCCCGGTACACGCCCATTTCGTCGGGCTTCTGGATGCGCGGCGTCGCCAGCAGGATCGTCGCCCCGGCGGCCCGGCAGCGGTCGACCGCCTCGCGATACTGGCGGATGTCGGCGAACTCGGCGTGGATCCGCCGCTCGCCGAGTTCGAGCACCCGGCCGAGCTGGGCGAGCGACCGGACGAGCACGTGGAGGAGGGGGATCGGCGGCGGGGTCGGCGGCGGCGTTCGATCCGGCCGGGCGGCCTCGAGCGCGGGCCGCTCGTCGCCACGCGGCGCGGGCCGTGCCTCAGCCAGTGGCCGCGGGGTGACCGCCGCCTGTTCGAGCCCTGCGACGAGCTCTCGCCGCAGGCTGCCGAGCACGCTGAAGGGGATCATCGGCGTGCCGCCGAATTCGGCGTCGAGCCCGCGAAGCCGGAACGGGGTGCCGCCGAGCCGGCCCAGCTGCTCGCGGAGCACGTCCACCGTGAGCGGATGCCTGGTCGCCTCGCGGGCGGGCTCGGCCGACACCACCTCGCAGGTCGCGCCGAGGCCCGTGCGGGCCGTCACCAGCAACGGCTCGCCGACGATGGCCCGCACGCGGAGGTCGACGGGCTGCTGCCGGGCGAGGCCGCCGCCCGCATACGTCTTCCGCAGCCGTGACGTGACCTCCGGATCGTCCGTCTTCCAGACGGCCTGCCCCGGCGCGATCCGGTCGGGGTCGATCATCCCGTGGGCGAAGGCGAGGTCGACGCGGCCCGCCGCGACGGGCTCCGTGAGCGATCGGCCCGCCTGGAAGACCTCGTAGACACGGCCGCCGACCGCCTCGTCGCTCGTCGCGCCGCAGTCGATCGCCACGCCGTCGCCCCGCTTCACGCCCCCCACCAGGTCCACCGTCACCCGTCCGCGCCGGACCGCCACGACGGTGCCGAGCCGCACGCCCCGCTTCGCACTCGACGTGGCCGGCACGAGCATCTTGTGGTCGCAACCCTGGAGCCAGCCCGGCGAGAAGCCGCGGGAGAACGTGAGCTCCATCTCCTCGACGTCCCGGGGCGTGAACGTGACCGGCCGACCCGCCACCGCGGTGTCGATCGCCCGCCGGTAGTGGCCGGTGATGGCGGCGACGTACTCGGGCGTCTTCAGCCGGCCCT
>JBIIMU010000285.1:0-4179 GCA_044337845.1 Pirellulales bacterium
ATGCTCCGCACGGAAGGGGCCGAGGCGGCCGGTCAGATCCTCGGCAAGGTGCCGGCGGAGCTGGCCAAGTCGTCCATCATGCTGACCGTGCGGGGCCAGGTCGCTTCCCGCCGCGGCGAGGACGGCAAGGCCGATCTCGCCGAGATCGAGAAGCTGGCTCTCGAGCTGACGGGCTCGGAGTCGGTGAACGTGCTCACTTCGCTCGCCGGCGGCCAGTACGCGGCGGGCAACCTGCCGGCGGCCGAGCGGCTCTGGGCCGAGATCGCGAAGCGTCAGCCGGACGACATCCGGGCCCGCGAGGCGCTGGTCGAACTGCAGATCGCCCAGGGGGACCTCGAGAAGGCGCGGCTGGCCGCCGCCGACGTGGCCGAGGTGGCCGGTCGCGGATCGGCACGAGCCCGGGTGGCCGAGGCCAGCGTGCGCATCTTCGAGGTTCGCGAGAGCCAGCGGCAGCGGCAGGAGAAGGGGGGCGACTCCGCGTTGACCGACGAGGAGAGCGGCATGCTCGACGAGGCCCGGAATCTGCTCACCGAGGCGGAGACGGATCGACCGGGGTGGGGCCAGATCCAGACGCTCTTCTCCGAGATCGACACCCTCCGCGGCAACCTCCCGGCCGCCACCGACCGCCTCCGCAAGGCGGTCGAACTCGGCCCCGCCAACCCGGTGCTGGTGAGGCGTCTGGTGGCGATGCTCTATTCCATGAACCGCCTCGACGAGGCGCAGGCGGCCCTCTCCAAGCTCGAGTCAGGGGCGGAGCAGGGTATCGAACGGATCACGGCCGAAATGGAGCTCCGGGCCGGAAAGCTCGACGAGGCGGTGGCTCTGGCCGAGCGGAGCGTGCAGCCCGACAAGGCGTCGGCGGACGACCTGCTGTGGCTGGGGCAGATCCTCGACCGGGCGGGCCGGAAGGAGCGGGCCGGCGACGTGCTGACGCGGGCCACGGAGCTGGCACCGGAGCGTTCCGACGTCTGGCTCGCGCTGTTCACGAGCCAGGCGTCCGCGGGCCGCAAGCCGGCCGCCCGCCGGTCGCTGGAGAAGGCGGCCTCGCTGATGGCAGAGCCGCAGCGGCAGTTGACGCTCGCCCAGGGCCTCGAGCTGCTCGGCGAGTTGGAGGAGGCCGCCAAGACCTTCGGCGATGCCGCCGCCGCAGCCCCCGACAACCTCGAGGTGCAGCGGGCCTACGCCGCGTCGCTCGTGCGCGCCGGCCGCGTCGGCCCCGCACGAGAAACCCTCCAGAAGATGATCGACGCGACCGACGCCTCGTCGACCGGGCTTTCCAACAAGGCCTGGGCCCGACGCCTGCTCGCGGAGTTGATCGCCGAGCGGGGCAACTTCCGCGAGATGGAGCGGGCGATGGCGATCCTCCGGGACAACATCGACGAGTCGGGCGAGGTGGCGATCGACGACCTCCTGCTGCAGGTCAAGCTGCTGACCGCCCGCCCCGAGCCGGCCAGCTGGAAGCAGGCCATCACGGTGCTCGAGGAGATCGCCCGACGGCAGCCGCTTGCCATGGGCCAACGGATCATGATGGCCCAGCTGCTCGAGAAGGTGGGCCGCTGGGGCGAGGCCCGCAACGAACTGGTCGCGGTGGTCGCGGCCCCCAACGTGCCCCCGGCCTACGTGGCGATGCTCGTGGAGAAGATGATCGACCACGGCGAGGTCGTCCCGGCCCGGCCCTGGCTGGCGCGGCTCCGGAAGGCGACGCCCGACTCGGCGGTCACCCTCGCTCTGGAGGCCAAGCTGGCGATCGCCGACAACGATCGGGAACTCGCCAAGGAGTCGGCCCGGAAGCTGATGCCGGGCGGTGTGGTGTCGGCCAGCGAGCCGGCCCAGCTCGCCGCGGTGGCCCGGCTGATGGAGCAGCTGGGATTCGCCAAGGCGGCCGACCGCGTGCTCAGCCAGTTCGCCGAGACGTCGCCCGACGGCCTGATCGCCCGGGCGGAGTTCCTCGGCCGACAGCAGCGGCCCGACGAGGCCCTGGAGATCCTCGAATCGCGCTGGAACGATCTGCCGCTGGAGCGGCTGCTGACCACCGCGGTGCAGGTCGTCCGCGTCCAGGAATCCCCCGCCGAGATCGCCCCCCGACTCGATCCCTGGTTCACGAAGGCCAAGCGCATCGATCCGGGATCGGTGGTCATCAAGTTGCTCGAGGCGGAGAAGCTCAACCTCGAGGACCGCACGGCCGACGCCGAGACGATCTACCGCGAACTCGTCGCCCTGCCGGAGATGGATGCCACGCAGCGGGCGATCGTGGCGAACAACCTCGCCTTCCATCTGGCGCGTCCCGACTCGGTCGCCGAGGCCAAGAAACTGATCGAGGAGGCGATCGGCCAACTCGGACCGCTGCCCGACCTGCTCGACACCCGGGGGATGATCCGGCTCGCGGCCGGTGAGAACACCGAAGCCGTGGCTGATTTCCAGGAGGCCGTGCTCCAGCCGACGGACGTCAAGTTCCTGCATCTTGCCTGGGCGCAGCTCAAGGCCGGCGATGCGGCAGCCGCAAAGTCGTCGCTGGAGGCGGGCCTCCGCCGCGGGCTCTCCGCCGCGAAACTCTCTCCGGATGAACGGGCGCGGCTCAAGGACCTCGAGACGACGCTCGGCGTGACCGCACCGAAGGTCGAGCCGGCCGTCGAACCGGAGAGTTGACCTCAGCCCTGCAGCATCCGGGATCGCGCGAGCGCGTCCTCGGCCTCCGGGATCATCCCGGCCCGCATGCAGGCGACGCTCAAGGCGGTGTAGCTGAAGGGATCACGGGGCTCGAGTTCGACCACCCGTCGGGCGTGCCGGACGGCGTCTTGATGCCGCTCGAGCCGGGTGCACCAGGCGGCGAGTGCCGAGTGGGCCAGGGCAAACTCCGGCTCGTCCGCAACGAGCACCTCGAGCGCCGCGACGGCGGCGGCGAGGTCACCCGCGTTCTTGAGCCGTTCCGCCTCGGCGTATCGTTCGTCCCGCGTCGCCATGCATCGCACCTCCCGGCGTCGACGAGCCATGTGCCGGCTCGCCTGACGGGTCGAGTATAGGCCGCCCGCGGAGGGTGGGAAGATTGGGGGGGCGGTCGCGGCCGCCGACGGCGGCCTTTTCGAGTTCGGCCAAACTGGCATTGAATCCGGCCGCTTCGCGAGCCGATAAACCCGCGGACGGTGTCGAATCCCCAGCAGCGAAAGGCCCGCCGTGAGCATCCACCCGATGGCCGTCGTGAGTCCGGATGCTCGCCTGGGAGTCGGCGTGAAGGTCGGGGCGTTCGCCACGATCGAGGACGACGTCGAACTCGGCGACTTCTGCTCCGTCGCGTCCGGGGCCGTGGTCAAGGCGGGAGTGGTCGCCGGCTGCCACAACGAGTTCTGTGAGCACTCCGTGGTGGGCGGGGCCCCCCAGCACGCGGCCCGGCCGCGGGACGTGGGGCGGGTTCGCATCGGCGATCACAACGTGTTCCGCGAGCACGTCACGATCCACCGGGCCCTCAAGCCCGACACCTGGACGACCGTCGGCAGCCACAACTACGTCATGGCCGGCGCGCACTTCGGCCACGATGTCACCGTGGGCAGCAACTGCATCTTCGCGAACGGCGCCCTGCTGGGCGGCCACGTCGCCGTGGAAGATCGGGCCTTCGTCTCGGGCGCGGTGGCGGTGCACCAGTTCTGCCGGATCGGACGGCTCGCGATGGTCGGCGGCCATGCCCGCGTGGTCCAAGACGTTCCCCCTTACATGCTGATCGACGGCCAGACAGGCTCCGTCGTGGGGCTCAACGTGGTGGGCCTGCGGCGGAGCGGGCACTCCGCGGACGACATCGCGGCGTTGAAACTGGCCTATCGCCTGATCTATCGCCGCGGCCTCTCGTGGCGCGAGGTGCTGGAGACCCTGCACCGCGAGTTCGACGCCGGTCCGGTCACGCACCTGACGGGCTTTCTCTCGACCGGCACGCGGGGATTCACCCAGGAACGGCGGGCGCCTCCCTCGACCACGCTTCGGCTGAGGGTGCCCGACGAAGACACCGCCATCATCCGGGCCAAGGCCGGCTGACGCTCACTCCGGCTCGACGGAGTCGTCGAGGCCGTACCGCTGCAGTTTGCGGCGGAGCACCGAGCGGTCGATCCCGAGCATCTTCGCGGCCAGCGACTTGTTCTGCATGGTGGCCGCGAGCGTCCGCTCCAGATGCATGCGCTCGACGTCGGCCAGCGT
>JBIIMU010000286.1:0-4173 GCA_044337845.1 Pirellulales bacterium
CACGGAGGTCTGGCGGAGGACGCTCGGCAAGGCCCGCGACGGCAAGCACAAGAAGGCGACGGGCGCGAACTCGTCGCCGGTGACCGACGGGGAGCGGGTGTGGGTCTATTTCAAGAGCGGCGAACTTGCCTGCCTCGATCTGGCCACGGGGGCGGAGCGGTGGCGGACGAACCTCCAGGAGCGGTTCGGCGAAGACACGCTGTGGTGGGATCTCGGCACGTCGCCGGTGCTCACGACCAAGGCCGTGGTGGTGGCCGTGATGCAGACCGGCCCGTCGTACCTCGCCGCGTTCGACCGCGAGTCGGGCGGCCTCCTCTGGAAGCACGACCGCGACGTGCCGGCCCCTTCCGAGGCGGCGCAGAGCTATTCGACGCCGCTCGTGGCCGGGGGCGACCCCGCGAAGGGCGAGCCGGCGGAGGTGCTCTTCGTGCTCGGCGCCGATCACGTCACGGCCCACGATGCCGCCGACGGCAAGGAACTCTGGCGGGTGGGCGGCTTGAACCCCGAGGCCAACGGCTTCTTCCGTTCGATCGCCTCGCCGGTGCTCGCCGGTGAGCTCGTGGTCGCCCCCTACGCCCGCGGCGGCACGATCACGGCGATCCGCCGCGGCGGATCGGGCGACGTGACGGCGAGCCACGTGGCCTGGACGAGAAAGGACATCGGCGCCGACGTGCCGACGCCCGCGGTCCGCGATGGCCGGATCGTCGTCTGCACCGACAAGGGCGTGGTCGAGGGGCTCGACGCCGCGACGGGCGCGACCGCCTGGCGGAAGGAGCTCCCCAAGAATCGCAACGCCTACTCCGCCTCGCCCGTGATCGTGGACGGCCGCGTGGTCGTGGTCCGCGAGGATGGCGTGGCGAGCGTGCTGGCGTGGCCGGGCGCCGCGGCGGACGGCGAGATCGCCGTGCTCGGCGGTGGCAGCGTGGATGAGATGACCGTGGCGACACCCGTCTGCGTGGACGGGCGGATGCTGCTGCGGACGCACGATTCCCTGTGGTGCATCGGAGCTGAATGATGCGTGGCGCGTGGTTTCTTGTCGTGGCGATCGGGGTGGCGGCGGTCGGTCGGCCGGCGTCGGCCGCCGAGGCACCGCGGCCCGCGCGGCTGCTGGTCGTGAGTGTGACCACGGGGTTCCGGCACGCGTCGATCGGCACGGCCGAGCCCGTGCTCGAGGAACTCGGCCGCTCGACCGGCCTGTTTCACTGCGACCACCTCCGCATGCCGCCGGGCCGCCTCCCCCAGCCCAAGCCGCCGAAGCGGGGCAAGGACACGTCGGCCGAGGAGTGGGCGAAGCAGGAGGCCGAGTTCAAGCGGGCCCAGGAGCAGTTTCGCCGCGACGACCAGGCCTGGCAGGCGGGGCTGAAGGCCGAGTTCGCGAAGGTGTTCTCGGCCGAGTCGCTCCGCGACTTCGACGGCGTGATCTTCCTGAGCACGACCGGCGACCTGCCGGTGCCCGACCTCGCGGCCTTCCTCGACTGGATCAAGTCGGGCAAGGCCTTCATCGGCTTCCACGCCGCGACCGACACCTTCAAGAGTTCCGACGCCTACTGCGACATGATCGGCGGCCACTTCGCCGGGCATCCCTGGGGCGCCGGCGGCGAGCATGCCTTCGTGGTCCACGAGCCCGGCCACCGCGTGGCGGCGATGTTCCCCGAGCGGTTCCGCTGGAAGGACGAGATCTACCAGTACGACCTCCGCACCAAGCCCGAGAACCTCCGCGTGCTCGTGAGCCTCGACATGCAGGCGAGTCATCCCAAGGAGCCGTGGCACGTGCCGGTGGCCTGGGTCCGCGACTACGGCAAGGGCCGCGTGTTCTCGACCAACTTCGGGCACAACGACGCCACGTGGAAGGAGCCGATGTTCCAGAAGCACATGGCCGAAGGGATCGCCTGGGCGCTCGGCCGCTTCGACGCGCCGGCCGCCCCGAACCCCGAGGTGCAGGCGGGGGAGTACCTGCGGAGCGTGGTCGCCGCGGCCGCCGCGGCGACGAAGGCCGATGCCGACGCGCTGCGGGCGAAGGCCGACGCGAAGATCGCGAAGGATGCCGCGTGGGCGACCGGGCTGCGGCCGATGCTCCTGGGGATTCGCGGCCTGAAGCCCGAGGACCGGGCGGCCGCCTACGCGAAGGTGATCGCCGAGGTCGAGAAGCCGTGAGCCGCGGGGCTCGGGGCCGTGCCGCACCCCGAGACCGACGCCGGGAGACCGCCGTGATGCCGCCGGGTTTCGCGCTCGTTCGGGCCGTCGCCGTGATGATCGCCGCGGCGGTCGCCGCCACGGCCGCGGTCGCGGTGGCCGCGCCGCCCAACGTGGTCGTGATCCTCGCCGACGACCTCGGCTTCTCGGATCTGGGCTGCCACGGAGGCGAGATCGACACGCCCCACCTCGACCGGCTGGCCGAGGGCGGGCTCCGCTACACGCAGGGCTACAACACCGCCCGCTGCTGGCCCTCGCGGGCGGCGCTGCTCACCGGCTACTACGCCCAGGCGATCCGCCGCGACGGCATGCCGGGCGTCGCGGGGGGCGCGAAGGCGTCGCGGCCCGCCTGGGCGCGGCTCCTGCCGGAGTTGCTCGCCCCGGCTGGCTACCGCGCCTACCACTCCGGCAAGTGGCACGTCGACGGCGAGCCCCGAGCGCAGGGATTCGCGCGGTCGCTCGACGTGAGGGGGGCGGGGCAGAGCAACTACTTCGATCCGAGCGGGGTCGTCGGGGAACCGACGCCCCGAGCCGACGCCGACTTCTACGCCACGGCCGCGATCGGCGACCACGCGGTCGCCTGCCTCGCGGAGCATGCGCGGGATCATGCGGGCACGCCGTTCTTTCACTACGTGGCCTTCACGGCCCCGCACTTTCCGCTCCAGGCGCCGCCGGACCTGATTGCGAAGTATCGGGCCCGGTATCAGGCCGGCTGGGATGCGATCCGCGACGCGCGGATCGCGCGGGTCAGGGCACTCGGCATCGTCACCACCCCAGCCGCCGCCGTCGAGCGGAATGTCGGGCCCCCGTACGCCTTTCCGGATGCGGTCGAGCGGCTGGGCGAGGGGGAGGTGACCAGGCCCGTCGAGTGGCGATCGCTCACGGCGGCGCAGCGGGCCTTCCAGGCGGAGAAGATGGCGATCCACGCCGCGATGGTCGAGGCCATGGACCGCGAGGTGGGCAGGATCGTGACCCAGCTCGAGGCACTGCGGGCCCTCGACGATACGCTCGTGCTGTTTCTCAGCGACAACGGTGCCTCGGCCGAGATCATGATTCGCGGCGAGGGTCACGACCCGGAAGCGCCGGCGGGATCCCGCGCGACGTTCCTCTGCCTGGGGCCGGGCTGGTCGACCGCGTGCAACGCGCCCTTCCGCCGCCACAAGACCTGGGTCCACGAGGGGGGCATCGCCACGCCCTGGATCGTCCACTGGCCGCGGGGCATCTCCGGCCGGGGCGAGTTCCGCCGGCAGCCGGTGCATGTGGTCGATGTCGTGCCCACGGTGCTGGAGCTGGCCGGTGTCCCGCTGCCGCGGGAGCACGAGGGCGAGCCGGTGCCGCCACGGCATGGCCGCAGCTTCGCCGCATCGCTGACCGATGCCGCCGCGCCGCCGGCGCACGAATCGCTCTGGTGGTGCCACGAGGGGCACCGGGCCGTCCGGACGGGCGATTGGAAGCTCGTGGCCAGCAAAGACGGGCCCTGGGAGCTCTACGATCTCGCCGCCGATCGCTGCGAGACGCGCGATCTCGCGGCGACGGAGCCCGTGCGGGTGGCGGCGCTCGAGACGGAGTGGAACCGGATCGCCCACGAGTGCCGGCGGCTGGCGGGGTCGGGGACGGCGCCCGCCAAGCAGGCCGCGCCGGCCGCGACGCGCCGGCCGCCGAACATCGTCTACGTGATGACCGACGACCAGGGTTACGGCGACATCGCCGCCCATGGCAATCCCGTGATCACGACGCCGAATCTCGATCGCCTGCATCGGGAGAGCGTGCGGCTGACCGAGTTTCACGCGAGCCCGACCTGCGCCCCCACGCGGGCGGCCCTGCTCACCGGCCGCCACGAGTTTCGCTCGGGCGTGACGCACACGATCCACGAGCGGGAGCGGCTCGCCCTCTCGGCGACCACGCTGCCGGAGCTCGTGAAGAGGGCCGGCTACGCGACCGGCATCTTCGGCAAGTGGCACCTCGGCGACGAAGATGCCT
>JBIIMU010000287.1:0-4170 GCA_044337845.1 Pirellulales bacterium
GCTGCGATCCACGCGCTCACCGCCACCGGGGGCGTCGAGGTCGTGGCGGTCGGCGACCGGGTCGCGGAGCAGGTGGCGGCGGCGGCCGCAGCGGTCGAGTCGATCGCGGCGGGGTGTGGCAGCCGGCCGGTGCGCTGCGTGGGCGACGACGCCGCCGAGCTGGTGCTGTCCACAGGGGTCGACATCGTGATCCTCGCCACGCCCCCGCACCTCCGCCCCGCCGAGGCGGCGGCGGCGATCCGGGCCGGCGTGCACGTCTACTGCGAGCCCCCCGTCGCGGTCGATGCCGCCGGCGTCCGCTCGCTCCTCGCGGTCGGCGCGGAGGCGCGGGCCCGCGGACTGTCGTTCGTGGCGGGGTTCGAGTCGCGTCACCACCCGGGCCTCGCCGCAGCGGTCCGGGGGATCCGCGACGGCGTGGTGGGCAGGCCGACGCGCGGCGTCGCCGTCGCCGAGCTGGGCCTCCCGTGGCGGCTGCCCCGCCGCGCCGACTGGAGCGCCGCGGAACACGCCCTGCGGAACTGGATATCCGAGCCGCGGTTCTCGGGAGGGCCGCTCGTGGAGCACCACGTGCACGCGGTCGACCGGATGCTCTGGGCCTTCGGCGACGAGCCGCCCGTGTCGGTCGCGGCCGTCCGCCGGCCCGCCCCACTCCCGGCTCCCTGCCACGCCGCCGAGGCGGTCGCGGTGACCTACCGCTTCCGGGACGGCCGCACGCTGGAGGCCGGCATCGAGCGGCGCGAGGGGATCGTCACCCGGGTCGAGGAACTGGTGGAGGGACCAGGCGGCCGCGTCGATCTCCGCGCGGCGCGGTTCGCCGCCCCGGGGGTCCCGGCGGCGGTGCCGGAGGCCGCCGT
Organism: Pirellulales bacterium; assembly: GCA_044337845.1. Lineage (GTDB taxonomy): Bacteria > Planctomycetota > Planctomycetia > Pirellulales > UBA1268 > QWPN01. The sequence continues at coordinate 855 of JBIIMU010000287.1, forward strand.
GCGGACGCTGGTGACCGGGCTCCGCGCCGGCCGCCGGATCGACGATCTCCAGTCGGCCTGCCGCAGCACGCTGGCGGCCATCCTGGGCCGCGACGCCGTCGCCGCCGGCCATTCCCTGGCGTGGCCGGCGTTCTGGCCCGCCGCGGAGGCGGGGTCTTCCCAATCCGTACAATCGTCAACGGTGTGATTCCGGTCACACACCGCAGTCGATAGACGCTTCGGCTGCCCGGTCGAGGCGAGGGAATCATGGCGACGACGAATCCTGCGGTCTATCGACTCAGCATCGCGCTGATCGTGTTCGTCCTGCTGACGTTCATCCTCACGATCGCCACCTACCTGTTCTTCTCGCAGTACAGCAAGGAACAGCAGACGGCCAAGGAGGCCCGCGACGCGCTCACCAAGGCGCAGGGCGAGGCGGGCCAGGCGGCCGACGAGATCAAGCGGCTTCGCGACGTGATCGGCGCCGACGCGACCGCGAAGATCGAGGCGATCGAGTCCGACCTGGCCACGCTCTACCAGGCCGACTTCAACGGCGTCGCCAAGGAGCCGAAGTCGTACGCCAGCCTGGTGAGCTCGATCCGCGAGGAGTTCCGCGCGATCAACGCCGCCCGCAAGGACGTCGAGGCGGCCAAGGACCAGCAGAAGAAGACGGCCGACGAGGCGGTCGCCGCCGCCACGAAGGCCCGGGACGACGCCGAGAAGGCCAAGGCCGACGTCGAGAAGGAACGCGACTCCGACCGCAGCAAGTGGCAGGATGACTGGAAGAACCACGAAGGCGAGCTCGCGAAGCGCCGCCAGGAGAAGGACGAGGCCGACGCGGCCGCGAAGCGGCTCAAGGCGCTCGAGCAGCGGATCGCCGAGGCCGAGCCCCGCATCGACGCCGACAAGCGGGCCGACTTCCGGGTGAAGGACCCGATGCAGCAGCTGGAGACGCTCCTCGACTCGGTGCTCACGCCGACGCGCAACGCCCTGAAGGCCGAGCGCCGCCGAACCCGGGAGCTGGAGAGCGAACTCCTCGACACGCTCGTCGCGCTCGGGGCCGGCGACGACGACGACCGCGTGCGCGAGCTGAAGCAGAAGCTCGGCAGCCGCGACGTCAACGTGGTCGACGAGATCGACGGCCGGATCGTCGACATCGACTCCGCGACCCGCACCGTCACGATCCTGTTCCCCTCGGTGAGCCGGCTCCGCGAGGGGCTCGCCTTCATGGTGTTCCCCGGCGGAACGGTGAACCCGCTGGTCACCGACCAGAAGGGCGTGGTCAAGATCGCATCGATCGAGGGAGGGCTCGTGCGGGCGAAGATCCTCGAGGAGCGGATCGAGGATCCGATCACGCCGCGCGACTGGGTCGCCAGCCGCCTCTGGTCGCCGGGCGTGGCGCCCGAGGTGGTCGTGATCGGCTACGTCGATCTCAATCGCGACGGCATCGAGGATCGTGCGGCCCTGGAGGGCCTGCTCCAGCGTGCCGGCGCGACCATCGGCCCGACCGTGCAGCCGACCACCACGATCGTGATCGACGCGGGACTCCCGGGCGGCAACGTGCCCGAGCCCGTCCGCGAGAAGCTCGCGCAGCTGGAGTCGCGCCGCACGAAGGAGCGCGACCTGGCCGACGTCTACGGCCACCGGGTGATCTCGGTCGACGAGGCCGTGCGACTGCTCGGCGTCGATGCGGCCGCCGGCGGCCGCTGACACGCGGCCCGATGCCGCGGACGGATCCGCTGTGGCATACTGGCGGCCGGCCCGCGAGGCCGCATTCGCCCTCCCGCATCGCGAGGATCCCGTGTCTGCTGCACTCATTCGGTCGCTTGGCGTGGTCGTGGTCGTCGCCGCCGTGGTGGCCTGCCCGCGGCTCGTCGCCGCCGACGCTCCGCCGGCCGCCGAGCCCGGCGTCGCCCTGTTCAACGGCACGTCGCTCGACGGCTGGGAGGGGAAGCCGGAGTTCTGGCGGGTCGAGAACGGCGCGATCGTGGGCGAGACCACGGCCGACACCCCCACCAAGGGCAACACGTTCCTGATCTGGCGGCAGGGGCTCGTGGACGACTTCGAGCTCACGCTCCGCTACCGGATCACGGGCACGCCCAAGGCCAACAGCGGCATCCAGTACCGGAGCCGCGACCTCGGCGAGTTCGTCGTCGGCGGCTACCAGGCCGACTTCGAGGCCGGCCCGACGTATTCGGGCATCATCTACGAGGAGAAGGGCCGGGGCATCCTCTGCCCACGTGGCCAGCGGGTCACGATCGCTCCCGACGGCGGCAAGCAGGCGGGCGCGCCGATCGGCGACACCGCCGAACTTCAGAAGGCGATCAAGCCCGGCGAGTGGAACGACTACCGGATCGTGGCCCGCGGACCGCGGCTCCAGCACTTCATCAACGGCCAGCTGATGTCGGAGGTGCTCGACGAGCAGGCCGACAAGCGGTCGCTGCAGGGCGTGCTGGCGCTGCAGCTGCACGCCGGGCCGCCGATGAAGGTGGAGTTCAAGGACATCCGCCTCGCCCGCGAGAAGCTCTCCGACGGCCGCAAGAAGCTGGTGCTCGTGGCCGGGCGGGCCAGCCACGGCCCGGGCGAGCACGAGCACCGGGCCGGCACGCTGCTCGCGGAGAAGTGCCTCGATGCCCACTTCGGCGGCGAGCCGCTGCCGCGGCTGCTCACGGAGACCTACACCGGCGGCTGGCCGGCCGACCCGACCGCCTTCGACAACGCCGACGCGATCTTCTTCTTCGCCGACGGCGGCGGTGGCCATCCGGTGCTGCAGAGCAACCGGCTCGCCCGGATCGATGCCCTCGCGAAACGGGGCGTGGGGATCGCCTGCCTGCACTACGCCGTGGAGGTGCCCAAGGAGAAGGGGGGCCCCGAGTTCCTCACCTGGCTCGGCGGCTACTTCGAGCCGCACTGGTCGGTGAACCCTCACTGGACGCTGGCCGATACGCAGCTCGCCGAGGGGCATCCGATCCTCCGGGGCGTGAAGCCCTTCGTGACGAACGACGAGTGGTACTACCACATGCGATTCCGTGACCCGCCGGAAGGCTTGACGATGCTGCTCACGGCCGTGCCCCCGGACGAGACGCGGGAGCGGCCCGACGGCCCCCACTCGAACAACCCGGCCGTCCGCGGCGGCAGAGGGAGCCGCGAGACGCTCGCCTGGGCCTACGAGCGGCCGGGGGGCGGCCGCGGCTTCGGCTGCACCGGCGCCCACTTCCACCGCAACTGGGCCCACGACGACTTCCGGACGATGATGCTCAACGGGCTGGCCTGGACGGCCGGTGTGGACGTGCCGGAGAACGGGGTGGCCTCGACGGTGACGGCCGAGGACATGGCC
>JBIIMU010000289.1:0-4169 GCA_044337845.1 Pirellulales bacterium
CGGGGCGTAGGGTTTGAGAAACTCCCAGCAAAACCGCTGCGCTGCATACCAGAGCACCATCAGGTAGAAGCCGTTCTTGAGGAAGAACTCATCGCGGCGGGCGAGCATCGCGAGGGCGAAGACGAGGAACGCGACCATCGCGGCCGACTCGTAGAGCTGCACAGGGTGGCGGAGGACATGGTCACCGAAGTCATGCCCCCACGGGACCGCCGTCGGGCATCCGTGGGTGTGGTCGGTGAGCCCAGAGAAAAAACAGCCCCAGCGGCCGATGGCCACGCTCGTGCAGAAGGCGGGCACGAAGATGATGCCCGTCGAGCCGGAGATGCCCCGGGCCCGCTTGTAGACCTCGATCGCGGCGATCCCGCCGGCGAGCGCTCCCACGATGCTGCGGGCCACGCCCGGCTCTCCCGAGAGCCACAGGTTCGCCGTGCCGGCCCCGAAGCCGCCGACGGCGGCACCGGCCACGAGCGCCACGGCGTAGCCGAAGCCCGCCTGGTCGATCCGGGAGGCAGCGTCCCGCAGCCGCCAGAAGAAGCAGCCCACCGTCATGGCCGCCGCGGCCACCGCGGCAGCCACGTCGAACAGGGCGTGGACGCTCATGGATCCCGTGCGATCCGAGATGCCTGCCGGAAGAGCCACCACGCCAGCGCGCCGAGCGCGAGAGCCACCAGGAAAAAGCCCGACGCGAGCGTGAAGACCGCGACTCCGAAGTCCACGATCCCGGTCATGATCGAGTCGATCAGAAACACCAGGGCGCAACCGCCAACGCCGATGGCGAACAGGCCGACGATCGACGCGCCGATGATCACCAGGGCCTTCATGACGAACTCGTCTCTTGACGAGATCCCGGCGGCAGCGGGGGCGGCTCCGCCGGAAGCATGAGCGTGAGCACGCCCTTGAGCGTCAAGGCCGCCGGCAGCACGAACGCCTCGACGGTCGCCGGGGGCCAGGGCCCGCGCCACGCGATGCGCGTCACCACGAGGTACGCGGCGTATGCGAAATCCACGATGGCCAGCAGCAGAAACCAGCGATTCCGCCGCGGCGCCTCGCCGCCGGCGAGCGCGGCGATCAGCGCGACGTTCGCGAGCACCACGACTCCCGTGACGGCGAGCACCGGCACCGTGGTCAGCAGCAGGTCGGCGGCAGCCGCCTGATTGGGGGCCACGGCGAGCCCCAGCCCGCTGACGAGGAAGGCGCAGCCGCCCGCGAGCACGCCGGCGACCGTCGCGAGGGCACAGAGCGCGATCAGCAGGCCTCTCATCGTCCCTCCAGGGAGCGTCGCATCCGGGCCTTTGCGGCCGCGTCGCGGTAGAAGAGGTTGTAGGTCTCGAAGGGAATGATCGTCTCCTCCGGCGTCACGAAGTGGATGCAGGAACGCTTCACGCGGCCGACGCAGAAGTTGTGCGCGTCCATGAACTCCACGATCACCACGCGGAAGGTGTCCTCGTAGCCGAGCCCCTCCGGCAGCGGCACCTCCGGCAGGCAGCAGAGGAGTTCGGCGAGCTTCTTCTCGTTGTTGCACTCGGTGGTGGCGAGCGAGAAGAACTCGAGCACCTGCTTGTGGAGGTCGGGATACTTCTCGAACGTGATCGCGTTGGGCAGGGCCTCCACGAGCAGGTCCCGCGGGAAGAACGAGGTCACGGGCGCGATCCGGCCCCCCTTCCGCAGGGCATAACCGATGGCGATGCTCTCCGGATTACACGGCAGCGGGATGATGTCGCCCTCGCCGAACGCCCCGCCCGAGTCGATGATCCGCCGCCGGATCGCCGACAGGGGATACCGATCCCGCGCCGGATCGAATCCCTCGTTGCGGCCGGCATCCTGCACCGGCTGAAACACGACGCCGCGGACGCACCGCCACTCGAGGGCGTGGTCGATGATGGCGGGGAGTTCGTCGTCGTTCACGCCCCGCTTCACCACCACGACGAGCGTGGTGGAGATGCCGGCCCGCTCCAGGTTCTCGAGCGCCTGGCGGCGGATGCGGGTGAGATCCGCGCCGCGGAGATCGAGGTGGGCCTCGGGCCGGAGCGAGTCGAACTGCAGGTAGACCTCGAACCCGGGCCGCAGGTCGGCGAGCCGGCGGACGAACTCGGGGTCCTCGGCGATCCGGATGCCGTTGGTGTTGAGCATCACGTGGCGGATCGGCCGCCGCTTGGCTGCCGTCAGGATCTCGAGGATCTCGGGGTGGATCGTCGGCTCGCCGCCTGAGATCTGCAGCAGGTCGGGCTCGCCTTCACTCCGCACGAGCGTGTCCATCATCCGCTCGATCTCGGCGAGGGGCCGGTGCAGCGGCCGCTGGGGGGAGGAGTCGGAAAAGCAGACGGGGCACGTGAGGTTGCAGGCCTCGTTGACGTCGATGAGCGCGAGGCAGGAGTGCTGCTCGTGGTCGGGGCAGAGGCCGCAGTCGTAGGGGCACCCCCGCTCGGTGGGCGTCTGATGCACGAGCGGCCGGTCGCCGGGCTTGAGGTAATCGTGGCAGAGTCGCCAGTAGGCGGCGTCGGTGGAGACGAGCACCCGGCTCGTGCCATGCGTGCGGCACCGCTTCTGATAGAAGACCTGGCCGTCCTCCACGAGGATCTTCGCCGGCACGAGCGTCAGGCACTCGCTGCAGAGCGAGCTGGTCTGCCCGTGAAACACGTACGGCGTCTGGCGGCGGGTCGAGGCGTTCATGGTGGCTCCCCCGAGACAGGGTACACCAGCCGGCCCGGGGCGGGCTGCGGCTCCCGCTCAGGTCCGCTCGAGCTGCACCAGGAACTCGTTCGTGCCCCGCACCGGCTCGTCGAGCCAGCGGATCCGCACCGGAACGTCCCGCAGTCGCACCGCCTCCGGAATCACGCGGCCGAAGTGGCCGCTCGTCCAGACGGTGCAGTGGCAGTCCACGTGCCTGCCCGCCACCGCCCGCCCCAGCACCCGGGCGACCGATTCGTCGTCGTGGTGCCGGGGCACGCGGTCGAGGGTGGGCGTCACCGACCAGGCTTCGGCGGTGTCGACCTTGCGCACGTGGAAGAAGTGATCGGTGAGCTGCGTGAGGCTCGGCCGCGCCCCGTTCTCGAGGTCGTAGGCGACCAGCTGGGCGACCGTGGTCTCGGCCCGGAAGAAGTCGAAGGTGTAGCGGCGATCCGGCACGGCCAGCGCGATCGTGCCCCCCGGCACCAGCAGCGACGCCACGTCCCGCAGCCAGCCGAGCGGATTCGGCAGATGCTCGAACACGTGCGACGCCACCACGTAGTCGAACGGACCGAGCGGGCGGCACTGGTCCACGAGCGGGCCGCGGCGGAGATCCACGTCCACCTCGACGATCGCGGTCTCGTCCACGTTGGGATTGTTGACCGCCTTGCCCTTGAGGGCGTCGGAGTCGATGTGGTCGACGTAGACGATCCGGCCCTGCTCCTTGCGGACCACCGGATTGGCCAGGGGACCGAACTCGAGCCCCAGCCCGGTCGCCACGGGACAGCCGCTCAGCAGCCGGTCACGACGGTCCATGTCAGGCCACTCCGAACACGCGGCGGGCGTTGGCCGTGGTGGCGGCGGCGAGCGCCTCGAGCGGCTCGCCGCGGGCGAGGGCCAGGCAGCGGGCGGTGTGCACCACGTTGGCCGGCTCGTTCCGCCGGCCGCGGAGCGGCTCGGGGGCGAGGAACGGGCTGTCGGTCTCGACGAGCAGCCGGTCGAGCGGGATGGCGGCGGCCACCTCGCGGAGCGCGGTCGACGACCGAAACGTCACCATCCCGGCGAACCCCAGATGGCAGCCGAGGTCGATCGCCTCGGCGGCCTCGGCCGCCGAGCCCGTGAACGAGTGCAGGATCGGCCGCAGCGGCCCGCGGGCGACGGCGTCGCGGAGCATGTCGAGCGTGTCGCGGATGCTCTCGCGCGTGTGGATCACCACCGGCAGCGACGACCGCCTGGCGAGTTCGAGATGCCGGGCGAACCACTCCCGCTGCAGGTCGTGCGGCGCCGTCATCCGGTACCAGTCGAGGCCGGTCTCGCCGACGGCCGCCACGCGTCCCGACTCGACGAGCCTCACGATCCGCTCCCACTCGCCCGGCTCCGCCTCGGCCACGTCGTTGGGATGGACGCCGGCCGCGGCCACGACGCCGGGCTCGCGGGCCGCCAGGTCGGCGGCTGCCTCGCTGTCGGCGGCGCGGGTGCCGATCACGGTCATCCGCGTGACG
>JBIIMU010000290.1:0-4145 GCA_044337845.1 Pirellulales bacterium
CGTGCCCGCCGGCAGTCCGCCGCCGGCCACGAGCACGCCGGCCGCGTCGATGCCCGGCACGAGCGGCGAGGTGCGCATCACGCCGGGATGGCCGGCGCAGCAGAGGGCGTCTTTGTAGTTGAAGCCGGCGGCCTCCACCCGCACCACCGCGTCAGCGGCGGCGGGGCTCGCGGTCGCATCCCAGCCGAGCGGGTCGAGGCCCGCCGTCACCGTTCCGTCGGGCAGCCGCCGCACCCGCCAGCAGATTTCGTCGCCGATTCCGCCCATTCCTTTCGGGCCTCCGGATTCCGCACCGCGGACGCGCCCAGAAACGAGGACGCCGTCTATACTCCGCGACGGCCCGGATCGTACCGCGGCCCCGACGAGACCATCCACCCACAGGAGCCGACGACGACGATGGGAAACGCCCTCGAGTTCACCGACGACAACTTCCAGAGTGACGTGCTCAGCTCCTCCGTGCCGGTGCTCGTCGACTTCTGGGCGCCCTGGTGCGGACCGTGCCGGATGATCGGGCCGGTCATCGAGGAACTCGCGGCCGAGAACGCGGGCACGTTCAAGGTGGGCAAGGTCAACGTCGACGACAACAACCGGCTGGCGATGGCCTACAACGTGGCCAGCATCCCGACGATCATGATCTTCAGCGGCGGCAAGCTCGTGCAGCAGTTCATGGGCGTGCAGTCGAAGGCCAAGCTCCAGCAGGCCCTCGACGAGGCGAAGTCGGCCTGACCGACTACGCCCCCGCCGACGCCAGCACCCCGGCCTCGTCGGCCGTGCCGCGCCACCGCTCCACGGTGGCGTCGTCCACGAAGCCGGCGAGGTCGAAGGTGGCGCCGGGTTGCCGGAGCTTCTCCACGGCCTTCGCCTCGATCTGGCGGACCCGCTCGCGGGTGACGTCGAAGATGGTGCCGACCTCCTCGAGCGTGTAGGCATAGCCGTCGGCGAGGCCGAACCGCAGGCGGAGGATCTCCCGCTCGCGATACGACAGCGACTCGAGCGCCCGGGCGATCGTGCCCTGCAGCGACTGCTGATTCACGCCCTTGAGCGGATCGTCCTCGCGCCGGTCGCCGACGAAGTCGCCCACCGAGCCCTCCTCCGAGTCGCCGAGCGGCTGGTCGAGGGAGACCGGCTTGCGGGCCATGCGGCAGATGCACTCGGCCTCCTCCACCGAGAGCCCGGAGATCTCGGCCAGTTCCTCGACGGTGGCGGGCCGCCCGTGGGCCTGGAGGAAGTCGCGCTGGACGTTCCGCATCCTCGTCATGGCGTCGACCATGTGCACGGGCACGCGGATCGTGCGGCTCTGGTCGGCGATCGCCCGCGTGATGGCCTGCCGGATCCACCAGGTGGCGTAGGTGGAGAACTTGAAGCCGCGGGCGTGCTCGAACTTGTCGACGGCCCGCATCAGGCCCGAGTTCCCCTCCTGGATGAGGTCGAGGAACGTGAGGCCCCGGTTGCGGTACCGCTTGGCGATCGAGATCACGAGCCGGAGGTTGCCGGCGGCGAGGTCCCGCTTGGCGGCGTCGTACCGCGACTGCAGATCCTCCAGCCGCTCGAGCCGGCGGCGGAGCGTCGGCCGACTCTCGCGGGTGGCCATCAGGATGCCGCGCCGCTCCCGCTGCAGCCCGGCGGCGGTCGCCCGATCGACGGCCGCGTCACCGGTGGCGGCGAGCTGGCGGCCGATGGCGTCGTGGCGGGCGGCCAGGGTCCTCAGCTGGCGGAGCAGGGGCAGCAGCCGCTGGATGCGGAGCTGCATCTCCTCGACGAGCCGCACCCCCTTGTTCCGCTGGCGGACGAGCCGCCGCCACGCCGCCCGCCGGACGTCGTCGGGCATGCTCTTCGACATCGCCGTCCGGAACAGTCGCCGCTTCTCCTGCTCGATCCGCTTGAGCGTCGCGAGGTTGGGGCCGATCCGCTTGAGGAGCCGCTTCTTCTCGCGGGTGTTGGTGACGGACACCTCGATCGTGCGATCGAGCCGCAGCGTGCCGGCCTGCACCCGCTCGAGAAGCTCGATGGCGCCGGCGATCACGAAGTCGTTGGCGAGCAGCGTGCGGCGGAACCGCCGCCGCCAGAGCTCGATCTGCCGGGCATGGGCCACCTCGGTCTCGCGGTTGAGCAGGGGGATGCCGCCCATCTGCAGGAGGTAGAGGCGGATCGGGTCGTCGATCACCGCCGTGCGGCGCGGGGCGGGGCGGCCGGGCTTGGCCGTCGCGGAGGGCTTGGCCGTCGCGGAGGGCTTGCGTCGCGGGTCGGTGTCGGTCACGGCGTGCCGCATGGCAGGGTTCCGGAGGGAGCGGCTGCCCGCCCCGGGGTGTGTCCCGGAGCCTCGCGGGCGTCCGGCCGACCGACACCGCAGATTCGATGCCGAACCCGCAGCCTGCCGCGGCCGGAGGGCCGGGAAGCCTGTTTTCACGCCCCGCCGCCCCGGGCCAGGCGCGGTGGTGAACCCGGCCACGTCGCCGCCGGGCGACACCGACCCGGCGACGTCGCCCGAATGCACCGCACGCGGCCGCGCGACTCAAGTGCGCCCCGGCGCCGACACGAATAGCGAAGGGGGCGGTGCGTGCCCCACGGTGTAGAATCCGGTCGCGGCGGTGGTGACGATTGCGAGGGCCGGGCTGTCGCCCGCGCCGGTCGGGGAGCGGGCGGCAAAACACTCGATGCTCAACTACCTGCTGCTCGGTCTCGTGGCGGTGTTCCTGCTGGCGGGGCTGATCGCCATCGGGGTCGGCAACAAGCGCTGGAACTGGGGCACCGTCGCGGCCGCGATCCTCACGCTGCTCACGGCCTGCGGCTTCCTGGTGCTCGCGGCGCGGATGGCGGCTTATGAGTGGTCGTGGCGGCGCGTCGTCGAGGCGAAGCAGACGCGGCTGGCCGAGGTGGAAGACGGCCTGGTGCCCCGCGGCCCCGGCGGACGACTCGTGCCGGCCGAGGGCATGGCGTCACTGCGGTCGCTGCGGGACGAGAAGACCCGGTGGCAGCGGGCCTACGACCGGATCGATTCCTGGCGGGGCAGCCGCTGGGAGCACTGTTCGTTCCAGCCGCCCGTCGTCGAGGGCGAGCCCGCCGACGGCACCGTCGAGCTGAATCTCGCTCCCGCCCCGGCGGCCGATGCCGGGGGCGGCCCGGACGCCCCGCCGCCCGAGGAGTCGCCGCCGCCGGACGGGGCGGGCGACGCGGCGCCGAAGCCCGCGGCGGGCAAGCCGCCGCTCGACGTGGGCGCGACCGTGTATCTGTTCGACGAGCGGACGACCGCGGACGGCGGCCGGTATCTCGGGGCCATGACCGTCAAGGCGGTGGAGCTCGGCGCCGCCGGAAAGACGTGCACGCTCACCGTCGCGCCGACGGAGACGCCGGACGCCTACGACCGCGCGGTCTGGAGCGAGGCCTACGACAAGTCGGTCACCGTCTACGACCGGCTGCCGAGCGACCGCTGGCTCGCGTTCTCGCAGACACCGCAGGACGATGACGGCAGCGGCGTGATGCCCCCGGTGAAGCCGCGGTCGCTCGACGACGTGGAGAAGATGATCGCCGCCCTCGACGCCGGCGGCGAACTGGCCCGCGAGATCAAGGAGCACGACCTCCGGGTGGTGCCCAAGGAGGAGTGGCCGGCCGTTCGCGAGCGGCTGGACGGCAAGCAGGCGCTGCCCGGCGAATACTGGGCGCGGGTCCGGCTCACCAAGGCCGTCGACACGCTCGGGGCCGGGCTCGACGACGAGGAGGCCCGGGCCGAGCTGCCGGAGGGAGCCGAGATCGACTTCGACCTCCAGACGGCGTTCGAGCTCCAGGACCAGGGCCTGTGCACGATCGAGGAGGTCCGCTACCGCCGCCCGCTCCGCGACAGCGGCACGCTGCTGCATGGCGGGCTCGTCGAGGGATCCCGCGCGGCCGACGACGCGCGGGCGATTCCCGTCGCCGGCCTGGCCGGGATGGTGGAGTCGATCCGTCGCGAGAAGGCGATCCTCGAGGTCTGGCTGGAGCGGCTGCAGAAGGCGAAGGAGAGCATCGCGATCGAGGCCCAGGCGACGTCCGCCCGGAAGCAGGCCTATGCGGAAGACCTCCAGCAGTGGGTGCGCGACGCCGACGAGGCCGGCAAGCTGGCCGCCGCCTTCCAGGCCGAACTGGGCCGCTCCGAGGCGCAGCGGCGGGCG
>JBIIMU010000291.1:0-4137 GCA_044337845.1 Pirellulales bacterium
TCGCCGCGCCGGTGCCGCCTTGCACGAGCGGCAGCGGCTCGACGCCCGCGCGGCACCAGAGCGCCGCCACGCCGGCGGTGCCGTGCAGCCACTTGTGGGCCGGCGCGGCGACCACGTCGGCGCCGCTGCCGTCCGCGGCGAAGGGCACCACGCCGAGCGACTGGGCCGCGTCGAGGATCACGAGGCCACCCCGGTCGTGCGCGACCGCGGCGATCGCGGCCACGTCCTGGACCGCACCGGTGACGTTCGACGCGTGGCTCATGACGACCATCCGGGTGGCCGGCCGCCAGGCCGCGGCGATCGCGTGGGGATCGACGCGGCCGCGGGCGTCGCAGGGCACGATCGTGACGGCGATCGTGCCGCTCGACTCGAGCCAGCGGAGCGGCCGGAGCGTGGCATTGTGGTCGGCCGCGGTGGCGATCACGTGGTCGCCGGGCTTCACCAGGCCGTGGATCGCCATGTTCAAGGCCAGCGTGCAGCCGGCCGGCAGGGCCACACGCCGCGGGTCCACGCCGCCGAGGAGGCGGGCGACCGCGGCCCGCGCACGCTCGACGATGGCGTCGGCCTCGCCGGCCTCCCGGTACGACGCCCGGCCCGCGGTCGCTCCGATTCGCGCGGCCGCGTCGTGCCACGCGGCCAGCACCTCCGGCGGCTTCGGCCACGTCGTGGCGGCGTTGTCGAGATAGCGGCGCGGCAGCGGCGAAGCCATGACGTCAGCCCCCGATCTGGTACATCGCGCGGGCCGGCCGCACGAACGAGGGCGTGTCGATGCCGTGCGCGGCCCGCTTGGCGGCCACGCAGTCGCGGATCGCCGCGGCGAGCGGTTCGTCGCCGGCGCCCGACCGGAGCAGCCCGCGGGCATCCCACTCGACGGTGGAGAACAGGCAGTTTCGCAGCTGGCCGTCGGCCGTGAGCCGCAGCCGGTCGCAGCGGTCGCAGAACGGCCGGGTGACGGGATTGATGAACCCCACGCGGCCGCCGTCGGCGAAGCGGTAGTCGAGCGCCGGCTGGCCGGGGTCGGCGGGGCGGTCGGCCACGAGCGGACCGATCTCGCGCTCGAGCATCCCGCGGACCTCCGCCCCGGAGAGCACCTGTGTCGGCTCCCAGGCTTCCTCGGCGTCGAGTGGCATGAACTCGATGAACCGCAGGTGAAAGCCCTCGCGGCGGCAGAACCGCGCGAGCGGCACGATCTCGGCCTCGGTGAGGCCCCTGATCGACACGGCGTTGATGCGAATCTCGGCAAAGCCGGCCCGCTTCGCCGCTTCGAGGCCCGCGAGCACCCGGTCGAGGCCGGGCCGGCGCGCCAGCCGCTCGAACCCCTGCTGCGTCAGGCTGTCGAGGCTCACGTTGAGCCGCGCGAGGCCGGCGGCCCGCAGGCCGGCGGCCTGCTCCGCGAGCAGGAGCCCGTTGGTGGTCAGCGACACCTCGTCGAGCCCCTCGATGGCGACGAGCTGTCGCACGAGTTCGGGGAGCTCGCGCCGCAGCAGGGGCTCGCCGCCGGTCAGACGAACCGTGCGGACGCCGAGGCCGGCCGCCACCCTGGCCACCCGGGCGATCTCCTCGAAGGTGAGCAGCTCCTCACGCGGCTTGAAGGTCACCTCCAGCGGCATGCAGTAGCTGCACCGCAGGTTGCAGCGATCGGTGACGCTGATGCGGAGATCGGTGTGGACCCGGCCGAAGCCATCCACGAGCGGCGTTCCGCTCATGCGGCGCCTCCCGGCCGGGAGGCCGTCTCGGGATGCAGCCAGTCGCACCGGCCGTCGGCCCGCTCCTCCGCCTTCCAGATCGGCACGTCCCGCTTGATGGCCGCCATCAGCCACTCGGCCGCCGCGAACGCCGCCGGGCGGTGGGCCGCGCTCGCCGCCACCGCCACGCTCGCCGCGCCCGGCGGCACCGCGCCGATGCGGTGGGCGACGGCGCAGCCCACGAGCCCGAAGCGGTCCGCGGCCATGCATCTCAGCCGCTCGAGTTCGGCGACGGCGAGCGGCTCGTGCGCGTCGTAGAGGAGTCGGGTCGTCACCACGCCGCCGGTCGTGCTCCGGACCGTGCCGACGAACAGCACGTTGCCGCCGGCCGCCACGTCGCCCACCGCGGCGAGCACCGCGGCGGGGTCGATCGGCTCCCGTCGGCAGACGGCGAAGCCGCGCGGCGCCGGGGCGTGCGACTCCGGCATCTCAGCCTCCGCTCACGGGCGGAATCACGGCCACGTCGTCGCCGCTCGCGAGCCGCGCGTCGTCGGGCACGTAGCTGGTGCCGCGGGCGACGGCGCTGCGGGCGAGAAGCGGCCCGAGCCGCGGATGGGCCGCGGCGAGCGCCCGCCGCAGGTCGCCGACGGTGCCCTCTTCCCACGGCAGGTCGAGCGTGCGTCCGCCGGCCAGTTCGGCCATGCCGGCGAACAGGGCGACCCGCAGCGTGGCGGCGGCGCGGGGGGCGGCGGAAGGATCGTGCATGGCGCGTCAGGACGTGGTGAGCCGGCCGCTCGGCGCCGTGAGCAGGTCGTCGAGGCCGGCCGGGCCGGGGCCGTCGAGCAGGCCGTAGGCCTTGGCCAAGAGCTTCACCGGATGGACGGTGGGCTTCGTGGTGCCCTGCTCCATTTGTAGCCGGCACGCGCTGCACTCGGTAGCGCCCGCCTGGATGCCGCCGCCGCGCATGGCCTGCATCAGCCCCAGGCCCACCCGGAGGCTCGTGCGGTAGTTCTCGCGGGCGAGGCCGAAGGTGCCCGCCATGCCGGAGCAGCCCCGATCGGCGACGTCGATCGAGAGCCCCGGCACCAGCCGCATCAGGTGCTCGGCCGCGGTCGCCGCGGGCGCGCCGATCCGGGCGTGGCACGGCGCGTGGTAGAGCAGCCGGGCCTCCAGGGGCCGGAAGTCGAGCCGCAGCCGACCCTCGCGATGGAGTTCCCAGAGAAACGTCATCGCGTCACAGGTGGCGGCCGTGATCTTCGGCAGGTCCTCGTCGTCGACGAGCAGCGGGTAATCGTGCGTGAGGCAGGTGACCGTCGACGGCTCCGTGCAGACGATCCGGTAGCCGAGCCGCACCGCCTCCGCGAGGATCCGCACGTTGCGCCGGGCGAGCCGGCGGGCGCCGTCGAGATCGCCTTCGGAGACCAGCGGCATCCCCGAGGCCACCTGCCGGGGATCGACGAACACGCCGATCCCGTTCCGCTCGAGCACGCTCACGAACGACTGCGCGACCAGCGGGTCGTGCCAGCGGGCGTAGGTGTCGAGGAAGTAGAGCACGCGAAGTCCGCCGCGGCGGCTGGGCCGGGTGATGCCGCGGCGGGCGGCCCAGCGGATGAACTGCCGGCCGGCGAAGGGCGGCAGCTTGCGGCCCGCCGCCACGCCGATCGACTTCTCCAGGAGCCAGCGTGCCTGCGGATTCGCGATCAGCCAGTTCGAGATCGCGGGCGCCGTGCCGCCCAGGGCGGAGAGCAGCTCCACGCGCGAGAGCAGCCAGCGGCCCACGTCGATGCTGTGGGCGTCGTGATGGGCGGCCTTGAGTTCCATCACCAGGGCCGGCACGTCCACGCCCGCCGCGCAGTCGGTGCGGCACTGATGGCAGTTGAAGCAGGTGTCGGCCAGCGCCCGCATCGCGTCACTGGACAGGGCCCGGGCATCGAGCGTGCCGGCGAGCACGGCCGCCACCCCGGCGGCCTTGGCGCGGGGCGATGCCTCCTCGCACGGGTCTTCCCGGTAGCGCGGGCAGGCCCGCGTCGCCTGCGACAGGCTGCGGCAGCTGCCGCAGCCGTTGCAGGCGTCGGCCTCCACCGCCAGCCGCAGCCGGTCCCAGGTGAGCAGCGGGAGCGGCTTGACGGCCGGCGGCGCGGCGGCGGGATCGGCCTCCGCCACGATCACCGGCTCCGTCAGCGGCGGGCGGAAGGCCGCCCACTCGGGCGTGACCGCATCGCCGGTGGCCGACGCCACCCGTCCGGGGTTGAGGGTCCCGGCCGGATCGAACGCTCCCTTGATGCCATCGAACACCCGCGACAGGTCGGGGAACAGGCGGCGAAAGAACGGCGTCCGCGAGAGCCCCAGCCCCTGCTCGCCGCCGATCGTCCCGCCCACCGCCGCCGCCTCCTCGTAGACGGCCGCCGCGAGTTCCTCCAGCCGCGCCCGCTCCCCCGGCTGCCGCGGATCG